>JAIPDI010000011.1 GCA_021737785.1 Deltaproteobacteria bacterium | reverse complement strand
CGCTCGGCGGGGCTTCGACCCTTTGGATTACTCCGCGGGCCGCCCGCTCCGCTACCTGCTGAACGAGCAATTAACAGGGTAACCTCCTTTCAGGTTACAAGATCAGCCAGGCTTAGCCTGGCGCACCAAAGACACGAAGATTTTTGACCACATGTTCATGCCCTGCTCTGTGGGCTTTGTGGCTTTGTGTGATAGAAAAAATGTCGGTGAATTTATTATTCGTTTTGCTTAGGGCGGCCTCTCACTGGAGCTTGATCCGTTTCATGGCCTGGTCCATCAACAGCTGATACCCGCTCTTGGTGCCGATCATGGGCCCCTTCTGACGCTGGCTCCAGACGGTCTCGGGACGGGCCTGCACAATAAAAATATTTTCCGGAAAAGAAAAATCCTCATCGATGGCCCACTCGATATCCATAGGGCGGCCGTAATGGGTCTCGATGTTTTTTGCGATCCTCACGAGTTCTTTTATCTCACGATCTTCCAGGCAGCACCGGGACTGCATCTCCGGTTCCACATCCACATCCATGGTTCCTTCCCCCGCCGGGTCATAAACGCATTTTATGTGTTTGGCGGAGATGGTCTTTTCACTGGTCTCCAAAATCACCTTATCCACGACAAATTTGTCGGGATTCACAGAGCCGGACACCACGGTCTCCCCCAGTCCCCAACTCCCCTCGATCACCACCTTGGACGGATCGCCGTTGGTAGGATTGAGCGTGAACATGACGCCCGCTGCCCGGGAGTTGACCATCTTCTGAACCCCCACGCTGATATAGACCTTTTCGTGGGGGAAGTTGTTCTTGTTTCTGTAATCGATGGCGCGGGGCGTGAACAGGCTGGCCCAGCACCGCCTCACACTGGAGATGATCCGCTCCGCTCCGGACTGGCAGAGATAGGTGTCCTGCTGTCCGGCAAAGCTCGCCGTGGGGAGGTCTTCGGCCGTGGCGCTCGATCGAACCGCCACCTGAACGTCTGTGACGCCGCACGTTTCACACAGCCGGGCGTACCCTTCGGCAATAGCCTTCTGGATTTCGTCAGGCATTGTCGCGTGAAGGACCAGGTCCTGGATGGATTCGCTGGTCCTGTTGAGGGAGTCCACCTCATCCTTATCGAGATTCGACAGGACATTGAGGATGGTATCCTTTATCCCCGTCTGGGTGATAAAGCTCAGATAACTGTCGGTGGTGACGGCAAACCCGGGCGGCACGCGGGTGCCTGCCTTGATCATCTCACCCAGGCTGGCATTTTTGCCCCCCACCGCGGGGAGGGAATTCTTGTCCAGATCTTCGAAATTGAGAATGTAGTCCATCTGTGTCTCCATTGAAGTATGTCCCCCCCCTGCTACGGTCCCTTGTCAGGATGGGGGTGGCGCTGTTTCTCCCCGGGCCGGAAGGCCCGGAGAGAAGATCACGCCGGATCCTCGCAAAGGAGGGGGGCCGGTGGGAAGGGAAGGCTATTTGGCTCGTTCAACGATTGTCACAACCCCTGTGTCGCCATCAACCCTCACCAGGTCCCCGGTCTTGATTGTCGATGTGGCCACGCCGGTGCCGGTAACGGATGGAATTCCATACTCCCTGCACACGATAGCGGCGTGGCTGGTGAGCCCGCCAATGTCTGTAACCGCTCCCTTGATCTTGGTAAACACCGGCGCCCAGGAAGGATTGGTGGTGGGGCATACCAGGACTTCTCCGGGCTGAAGATTCACAAGATCCTTGAGAACTCTGAGTACCCGGGCCGGACCTTCCGCAACCCCTGCGGAAGAGGCGAACCCCTTGATCTCCGAGACCCCCTCTCCGCCCACTTCTCCAACGCCCTTGAGCCATTCCTTGACCTTGTCGGTGGTAACGCCCCAGAGCATGATGGTGAAAGGCTCTGCCACTTCCGCAGGCGGGACGCCCAATGCCGGAGTCGGATTCCAGTTGCCCGCCGCCTCCAGAATTTTCCGCCGTTTGCTGACCTTGGCCTTGTAATAATCGCTACGCAGGGGGATATCCACGCCCAGGGCCCAGCCGGTGGAGAGTTCCGTAAGAAGTTCGGGGATTTCATACCGGGTAAACATGAAAATATCGTCCACCTCGTTGATCATTCCGTTATTGACCAACAGCTTTCCGAACTTCCGTATCTTGGCAAACCAGATGGTGTGAAGCCAGTGCTCCACCCAGAAGAGATGATCTTCGGCATAGCGGTAAATGGTTCGAATGGTCTTATAGGCCTCGTCAAAGGCCTTCCTATCCTCATCGGTCTTGATGAGCTCCCGGTAACTGGCCACGGTTTCGTCTCTTTCTTTGTCCAGCTTGTCCAACGACCGCTCGATGGTTTCCCCGTTTTCCAGCCGTTCCACATAGCTCTTGATATAACTGTAGGGGATGTCGAGCTGGGTCAGCCAGCTCCCCTCGTGATGAAACCAGCCGCTGCCGCAGGACACGTAAAACCAGGGATCACTCGCCTTTTCGAACTCCTCAAGCCAATGCTTTCCGTCGGGAATTTTTTCCAGCTCGGCCTTTTTCTGGTCCACCGTCATATCACTCTTGAGGATGTCGGCCACCCCGCGTGAAGACACGGCCAGTCTGGAGAGCCGGCAGAGTTCTTCCTCAGGGCGGAACATGGAGACATAGGCCCCCGCTACCATCTTGCCGATGGCGCTTTCACTGATCCCGGGAAAAAGCTTTCTGGAGACATCCCCGAACATGAGGTAGGCCAGGTAGGTCAGGTTCAACATTTCAAAGTGATACTGCCAGGCCTTGATCATCTGGTTGGCCACCTTATCGAATGCCTCCAGGATGTCATAGGAGACATAACATCCGGTAGGTGCAGGAATGACCTGGTCCTCGGGAACAAATTTGGGCAGTTCGGTCGGGACCTCCACGGCCTCCATCTCTTTTCCGATGGCCTTGAACTTGATCAGCCATTTGTCCCACAATTCATCATAATGATCGAATACATAGAACACACGCTTTCCGAACTGCTCCGCCTTTTCGGCGATAACCTCATCGGGCGGGGGCGCAATAGCGCAGATGTACATGTAGCAACCGACCATCCGCTGGGCGATCCCCTGGGCAGGGGGGATGCAGAACACCCTCGTGGTGTATTGCGAAAGAGAGATCTGCCAGGCCTCCTGAAATATCAGATCCAGGGGCGGCATGGGTTCCGGGGCGTGGATCTTGTCCAGGTACCAGAATTGCTGTTTTTCCCAGGTTTCCCTTTCCTTTGAAAACAGGTAGTGGGACGGGTACATCTCTTCCCATCCTTCGAGTTCCGGTGGGACCTGATACTCATGCGGATCCGGGAATCTTCCTCCAATGTCATCTGCCATGTTTCTCCTCCCTTTCTATAGCTCTTGGGTTAATAATATAAGGCGCGATGCCTACTCACGAAATGCCCAACACGACAAGGGTAACAAACAAAAGCCGCCATATTGATGGCACAGACCATCGGGGAAAGTCCCCGGGAGAATTCGTTTTCGCAGACAATTTGAAGAAGAAATGGGTAAGGCCGACACAGGTTAATACTGTTTGGATTCCATTTGAGTTATTCTTATGTGTATCAGGACATAAAATATCCATGAAAAGTTATCATTATCTTCATCAATACAATTAACTCTGTCAAATTCTTTTTTTTTATGATATTCATAACTTGAGCTTATGATTGATTTTAAGTCATAATTTTTATTTAAATGAGCGTTATTCAATCCCTAAGGTTCAAAATCTGAATGCGAAACACTTCTAATTTCCAGTGAATAACCTCAAGGCCAGATGGAAACTGACAACGAACCAGAGATAACGCTTGGAAACGGAGAAAAATGACTCATGCTCAATTTCAATCAACTGAGGGTCTTCTGCCTGGCTGCAAAACACGAGAATTTTACCACCGCTGCTGAAAAGCTTTTTGTTACGCAACCGGCCGTTACGGCCCAGATCAGGCAGCTTGAATCCACCTGTAACCTGAGGCTGTTTAAAAAGCGGGGCAGAAGGATCTATCTGAGCGACGAGGGGAAGATCCTCTATCCCTATGTGCGCAGGATGTTTGAATATGAAAAGGAACTGGAAGATGTAATTGAAGATATGCGGGAGCTGAAGCGCGGGGTCCTGAGGCTCGGCACCACCAAGGCCTATGCCCGCTATTTCATGCCATGGATCATTACCCGTTTCCGTGAGACCTATCCGGACATCAAAATCCATCTGGACGAGGGGAGTTCTCAGGATATGACACTCAGTCTGGTCAATTTCCAGAATGAGATCGCCCTTATTGCCAAGGCCAAGGACCATCCCGACGTCCATTTTTCCCCTTTCAGCATGGAGGAATTGATCCTGATTGCTGCTCCGACGCATCCTCTGGCCGGGAAGAACGCTGTCGCATTTGATCAAATCGCCAGGGAACCGATCATCATGAAAGAGGCCGGCTCAGGGACCCGCCGGCTGGTCAATCAATTGTTTGCGAGTCATGGTTATACTCCGGACATTCTGATGGAGACGAGCAACACGGAGTTCATCAAGCAGTTGGTTCAGCGGGGTGACGGGATTTCTTTCCTGGTGAAGCAGTCTGTGGCGATGGAGCTGGAAGAGGGAAAATTGGCCGTTATTGTATTTGAAGGCTCCCGCATTTTTCTGGATGTGAGCGTCGCCTATCTCAAAAATCAGCATCTGTCGCCGCCGGCCCAGGCATTTCTGGATGTCTTGGGAAAACTGACCCCGGAAGAGATGCTCCCCCAGGGAATCGGCGCCCTTATGGCCAAAATGCTGACCAAAAGGAGATAATTGTCCTTGCCTGGCCTCCCTTTACTGTCCTTCTCCTCCTGAGTGCGGGGAAGCGAAGTTCGCTAAACATCAGGGGCTTATGTTTTATCTTGACAACCTGATGATCCATGTCTATTATTAATAACCATTACTATTAGTAGAAATTATGGAGGTTTTTTTGCATTCCGATGTAATGCACAGATCCACCCGGCAGAGGCAGGTTATTCTGGATGAGGTGAAACGATCCAGGACCCATCCCACTGCGGACGAGATTTACGAAAAGGTCAGGACACGGTTGCCTCACGTCAGTCTCGGAACGGTATACCGCAATCTCGACGTCCTGGCCGCGAATGGTGACATTGTCAAACTGGTCCTCGGTCGAACGCAGATGCGATTTGACGGAAATCTCGACCCCCATTATCACATGAGCTGCATTCACTGCGGCCGGGTGGAAGATCTTCCGATGGGCATGCCGGAAAATCCGATGGCCCTCCTGGAAAAGATGACCCGTCACCTCACCAAGTATGGAGTGTTCGGACATAAACTTGAGTTTGTGGGTGTCTGCACGGAATGTTCAGCCAAAGGCCTCAATTTCCCGGGGGGTGACGATGCAGAATCGGATTGCCATCCGGAAAAAGGTAACGACCCATCCGGGGAAGAGGCCGGAAGCAGGGATAGCAAAAACATGCCCAAGGAGGAATGCCGATGACATTTGAATATGACGTGGTCAAAATTCCGGTGCAGGCATTTCAGCATCTGGCATTTTTCTGTTCTCAAAATGGGGAGTGCGCCTTGGACGATGTGCCGATGGATCAGGCGGGCCGATTAACGGATATCTTAAATGAAAAGGGAGCTGAGGGATGGGAACTGGTCCAGCTATTCTTCGACCGGAGTGGCGTTGTCGCGATTTGGAAACGATCCAAAAAAATTTAACAACTCATCAATAACCATAACTATTAGTCAATGGAGGGCTTTCATATGACTGAAAAGACGAAAAAGGACATTAAGGCGAAAACACTCAACATTCGAGAGGCCACGATCTGCGAGGCCACCGCTCAAATGCTCCAGAAGGCGGAAAGGGATGGCGTGGAGACTGCATTTCACCGTGCAGCGGACATGAAGGCATGCCCCATCGGTGCCGAGTCGGCCTGCTGCAAAAACTGCACCATGGGTCCGTGCCGCATCAATCCGAAGGATCCGTACAGCAAAGTGGGGGTATGCGGTGCCACTGCAGATACGATCCAGGCCAGAAATTTTGCCCGCATGGTCGCCTCAGGCGCCGCCGCCCATACGGATCACGGAATGTCCATGCTGGATCTGTTTCGGGAAGTGGTCAACGGCAGGATTAAGGAATATACCATAAAGGATCCCATCAAGCTGGCTGATCTGGCCACGGAACTGGGGATCGAGGTGGAAGGGAAGGACCTCAAGGATATTGCCCTCGACGTCTACCACGAGCTGGAGAGGACCTATACCCAGGTGGAAGGCGAGATCCCCTTTATTAAGCGGGTGCCTGAAAAAACCCTGGAGACCTGGAGGAAAAACGGCGTGGTCCCGAGGGGCGCCATGCGTGAGATCATGGAAATCATGCACCGAACGCATATGGGGGTGGACCAGGACTATAAAAACCTTACCAAGCAGTGCACCCGGACGGCCCTTGCGGACGGTTGGGGCGGTTCAATGATCGCTACAGAGGTTTCGGATATCCTCTTCGGCACGCCGACGCCGGTCAGGGCAGACGTCAACATGGGATGTTTAAAGGAAAAAGAGGTCAATATCATTATTCACGGGCACGAGCCCAATCTCTTCGAGTCCATGCTGGCGTCAGTGGATGATCCGGACCTGGTTCAGGCTGCCAAAGATGCGGGGGCCGACGGGATCAATCTGGTAGGGATGTGCTGTTCAGGGGCGGAGATGCTCTCGCGGCACGGAATTCCCCATGCCGGAAATTTCATGTCCACAGAGGCGATTCTTATAACCGGCGCAGTGGATGCCATGGGCGTGGATGTCCAGTGCATCAAGCAGGGTCTTGGCAAGGTGGCGGAGTGTTATGGGACAAAACTTTTTACCACCAACCCCAGATGCCACATCGAAGGCGTGTCCCACATTGAATTTGAGGAGCATGTGCCCAGAGAGTGCACGGATGCCATTGTGGAACACGCAATCGTCCGATTCAAAAACCGGAAACTCCCGGTGGAGATCCCCAATATCCGGAATACGGGCATTCACGGGTTTTCCCACGAGTATATAAACTATATGCTGGGGGGCACGTTCCGTGGCTCCTACACCCCTCTGAACGATAACATCATCAACGGCCGCATCCGGGGGGTCGCCGGCGTGGTCGGGTGTACCAATCCGAGGGTCAAGCAGGATTGGGTCCATGTGGAACTGGTTAAGGAATTGATCAAGAATGACGTCCTGGTGGTCCAGACCGGGTGTTCCCAGGTCGCTTTGGCCAAGGCCGGACTCTACAGACCCGAAGCGGCCCATCTGGCCGGAGACGGGCTGCGGGAGGTCTGTGAAACCGTGGGCATGCCCCCGGTGCTGGGCCTGGGGTCCTGCGTGGATAACAGCCGTATCCTGACGGCCTGTTCCGAAATGGTACGTGCCGGCGGTCTGGGGGAGAGCATCGCCGATCTGCCGGTGGCAGGGGCGGCGCCGGAATACATGAGTGAGAAGGCGATCTCCATCGGGCATTACTTCGTGGGATCAGGAGTGTTTACGGTCTTCGGGGTGACCTTCCCCATCATGGAAGGGACTAAATTTCACAAACACCTTTTTGAAGAACTTGAGGATATGGGTTTCGGGAAGTGGGCCTTTGCAGAAGATCCCTATGAGATGGCCCGCCTCATGATCGCGCATATCGACAAGAAGCGGAAGGCCCTGGGGATCGACAAGGCCAGGGAGCGGGTCCTTATGGACATGGCCGACCGGCAGCGGCTGGAAGCGGCCTAATGGTCATGCCCCTCGGAAACGGCCTTGGCCCGAACCACCGAGGGGCATGTTCCCCGTCTCACCGGATCGTTTCATCCTGTACAGGAGAGACAACCCCTGTTGAATACCGGACAGTGATGGTTATTTTTTAATTCAAACAGAAGATAGACAATAGAGAATATCGTAAACCCGCCCTGAAAAAGGGGCTACGAGCCGGGTTTCACATATGTGAACCCGGTTTTTTTATGGAGGGATGAAAAATGAAATCAGCAGCAAATTGTCAGGATAGCAGGGTCTCGGAAATGAGCCCCATCTTTTCTCATGACGCCTTTTCCAGACTGGATCCGTCGGATGATGCGAGCTTCTATGCAAAGGACCGGTTTGTCAGCCATCTGGATACGCTGGCACTCTCCACGGTCGAGCACCTTATCGGCAGCCTCATTGTCGAGGACCGGCCGGCGATTCTGGATCTGATGGCAGGATGGGACTCCCATATCCCCGAAGCGCTCAACCCCTCGGAGGTGGTGGGGCTGGGGCTGAATGAAAATGAACTGAAAGAGAATGCCCAATTGACCGGATATGTACTTCACGATATCAACCGGGATCCCCGGCTTCCCTTTTCGGATAACCGGTTCGACGCGGTGATCAACACGGTGTCCGTGGACTACATGACACAGCCGGTGGCGGTATTTAAAGAGGTTGCGCGAATTCTGAGGCCGGGCGGGCTCTTTCTGGTGATCTTTTCAGACCGGATGTTCCCTCAGAAGGCGGTCAGGCTCTGGCGGGAATCGACCCAAGATGAGCGGGCCATACTGGTGGACGAATTCTTCAAGCAGTGCGAAGGGTTTGAGAAATCCTCTCTTTTTGTGTCGAGGGGAAAGCCGAGGCCCGGAGACGATAAGTATGCGGGATCAACGCCGGTCAGTGATCCGGTTTATGTCCTTTATGCTGAGAAAAAAGGGGGCCCACCGGACCGGAAGCCTCGGCTGGTGAGCCCCATCAGCTACGGCGAAAACCAGGATAAGGATGCCCTGGAACAAAAGAAGGCCGCCATCAAGGAAACCCTTTGCTGTCCCCACTGCGGAGGGAAGTTGAACAAATGGGAGGTCCCGGACAATCCCTTCTGTCAGACCTGGGACAACGAGTTCATGTATATCTGCTTCAATGACGAGTGCCCCTATTTTGTCAGGGGCTGGGACAAGATGTACCAGGACACCCAACAGGGCATGTCCTATCGCTTGATGTACAATCCGGAAAAAGACCGGTGCCTTCCGATCCCGGTGCGATCCCATCAGGATCTCAGGGACGGGATCATGGGGTAACAAGAGCAGCCCGAAACGCCCCGTCCCACGACTACACATGATTTCGTAATTTGAGCGCCGTGGGGTGGGGATTCAGGTAGGTCTGCCGGCTGAGATAGGGTTCCTGATACTTGCGCACATAATGGTTGAACAGGGTGATCGATACGATCAGGGGGGTGAGACCCTGGTGATAGCCGGAGATCACCTCCAAGAGTTCCTGTTTTTCATCCGGGGAGAGGACCTTCTTGAAATATCCCATCATATGCTGGAGTACATTGACGTGCTTTTTGACGGTCGGCGTGAGCCTTATTGTCTCCAGGAGCAGTGTTTCATATCGGCTGTAGAGTTCCGCCACGGGGAGTTCTTTCCCCTGGGCCACCAGCTTCCCCATATCCCGATAATGCTGCTGGCTGTGGGAGAGGAGGAGGAGCTTTTTGGCAGTGTGAAACCGGACGAGCCTCCCCATGCTCTTCCTCTCCTTCAGCGTGTCGCGCCAGCGCTTGAGCGTGAATATACTCTCAATGAAATTCTCCCGGAGCACCGGATCATGAAGCCGTCCGTCATCCTCCACCGGGAGGAGCGGGAAATGGGTCTTGAAGACCCGGGCAAAGAGTCCCACGCCCCGCATCACCGGCATCCCCTTGTCCGTATAGACCTTGACCCGTTCCATGCCGCTGGAAGGCGACTTGCTCTTGAAGATAAATCCGCACAGATCCTCTTTCTCCAATTGACGGACCCGTTGACCGGCCCATTGGAGCATTCGGTCGGTAAGGTCCACTTTGGTTCGAACAGTGACCAGCCGGGGGGATTCCACGTTTCCCTCCAGCCGCATGGCTTCTCTGGGAACGCCCAGGCCGCACTCCACCTCCGGGCAGACCGGTACGAAATCTACATAAGCCCCCAGAGTGTCCCGGATAAAATGATCCAGCTTATGCCCGCCGTCGTAACGGACATCATCGCCCATCAGGCAACGACTGACGCCCAATCGGATGCGTTCTTCCATTCTGATCTGAGACCCTCCGTGCGTGAACCTGAGTGCGGGTTCTCGGGTTTATTTTTCTTGACGCCTCTCCTTTGACTCATGGTAGAACCTATCAGATTCAGAATGAATAAGCAACGCGCGATACGCCTCCTCTGACCATCGCTATCTCGCGCGATGTCAGGCCCCTGAACAAAGCCTGGAAAGCCAAAGCCTGAGAATTTCAGTCGCTCCCCCTCTTTGTTACCCCAATCAGGCAGCTGTGGGGCTTTATCTATCCTTCAACAGCCTCAAGATCACTTCCACTGCCTGGCTGGGCGTAATGACCTGGATATTTTCGAAGGTCTCCAGATCAAGGAGGTGTCTGTCTCCCGAAATGATCAAAGGGGCCTTGTTTTCCACAGCGAGCGCGAGAAACAGATTGTCGAAAGGATCTGCCTTGATAACGGATGGCACCGATGCAGGATCAGGTGCAAACGTCACCAGATCGAGGAAATATGCCAGGGCCTCCTCCGGGGTTGTCTTGAGCACAGAAAGCCTGTCCGTGAACTTGCTGTACTGTAGAACCCGCTTGAGTTCACCCACCGTCCTGCTGCATGCCAGAACTCGGATGATCCTGTCTCGCGCCCATCTGAGGATTTGGTTGGGCGGACCTCCCCAGAGCAGGCCTGAAAGGGCGACGTTGGTGTCGATGATGATGTTCAAGCCGCTTCCCTGATCTTATGAACGATCGCCGCGATTTCCTGAAGATCCGGCTGAAGGGGGTCCCTCAATGTTTCGGAACGGTCCAGCAAATCGCCCGGTGTCTCTTCAAACGGCACGACCTTGAATACCGGCCTGGACTTCTTCAATACGATAATTTCTTTCCACCGTTTGAGATCTTCAGGGATATCCGGCATGCGCTTCCGAAACTCCTTGGCACTCATATATTGGGTCATTTCTCACCTCAGGATAATTTGAAGTTTACTTTTAGGTTATCTTTGGTTGAATCGAAAGTCAATAATTATCTCGCAGGATCAAGGGAAATGCGAGCCGAGTTGAATCAAGGCGAAAAGGAGTCAGGAACGGGTCTTTCCGTCCTGTCTATTCAAGTCTTGCAGACAACGGACAGGCAGGCGTCTCTTAAAAAATGTTTGACAAAAAAGCTGAAAGTAGCCACTATGAACAAAAGAAGCTACCGAGTGGAGGATGTAATGGTAACAACCGGTATCAAGGAACTGAAAAACCAGCTGAGTCGCTACTTGTCCATGGTAAGGGACGGAGAAGAGGTGCTTGTTACGGATCGGGGCAAGGCAATTGCCCGGATCATCTGTGAGCAAACGCGAAGGCAGTCTATAAAAATGGCCCTCCATCCGCTTGCCCAAGAGAGGGTGTTGAGCCTTCCCACCCAGGAGATCGACAGGAATATCCCTCATCCTGTCAGGCTTGGCGACAAATCGGTCTCGGAAACGGCTGTTGAGGATCAGCGATGATTCTCTATCTGGACACCAGTGCCCTGGTGAAGAAATACTGGTCGGAAGAGGGGTCCATGGATGTCCTTGGCTGGTGGCGAGAGGCGGAAGAGATCGCTACTTCCTCGGTGGCATACGCCGAGGCATTGTCGGAATTTTACAGAAAAAAAAGGGAGACCGATGGACTTTCCGAAAAGGCATTCGGGGCACTGATGCTGTCTTTCGAGAAGGACTGGAAAAGCCTTATCCGAGTCCATGTAACAGATGCACTGAATCAAACCATCGAAGATCTCATCGGTGTTTATCCGCTTCGGGGGTTTGATCTCATCCACCTCGCATCGGCCCTGTTGGTTTGGGAAAAGACACCGGAAAATTTCGTTTTTTCCTGTTATGATGAGAGACTCGCAGAAGCGGCCAGGGAGAATGGGCTTTCCGTCCTGCCCGAAAAGGCACCGGATCCTTGAATAGATTGGGTATTGACCACCAATTTGAACGAATGGGGGAATGGATACAATGCCAAATGATACGCTGGAGAAGATGAAATTGCTGGTGCGATCCCATAATTTCTGCGTCCTGGCCACGGAGTCGAAGGGAAGGCCCCACTGCTCCCTCATGGCCTATGCTGCGGATGATGCGTGCGGGGAGATCTATATGGTCACCCCCCGCGCCACCACCAAATACAAGAATCTGATGAACAATCCTCTTGTCAGCCTTCTCATTGACACGCGGGCGGACCACCCCGGCAAGAGACCCCCTGACGCACAGGCCCTGACCGTTGAAGGGAAGTTCCTGCCCATCCGTGACAGGGAAAAACGGGCGTCAGTTGAGGCCAGGCTCACCGCGGTCCATCCCTATCTGAAGGAGTTTATGAACAGTGAAGATGCGGAGATATTTTCGGTGAAAGTGGTCTCTTTTTTGCTGCTGAAAGGGCTGTCGGATGCGTATTTTGAGGAGGTGTGAGGCGCAAGGGGGGAGGCGATGCATCTGGTGAGTTCTGTACCCGACCTGCGGGTTCGAAAAGGGAACCCCGGCGCGGTTGATGCCGGGGGCCGGTTCGTCCTCTACTGGATGATCGCCAATCGCCGGGCACGATGGAATTACAGCCTGGATCGCGCCATTGACTGGGCCAAAGCGCTTGACAAACCCCTGGTGGTGCTGGAGGCCCTCCGGTGTGGGTATGACTGGGCCAGCGACCGGTTGCACCACTTCATACTGCGGGGGATGGCAGATAATGCGGAGCGGTTCACGGGGCCTCCGGTACTTTATTATCCCTATCTGGAACCTGCCCCGGATGCGGGCAAAGGGCTCCTGGAGAACCTTGCCCGTGAGGCGTGCGTGGTGGTGACAGACGACTTTCCCGCCTTCTTTCTCCCCAAAATGATCGCCGCAGCGTCAAAAAAAGCAAAGGTGCTCATGGAACTGGTGGATGGGAACGGACTCCTTCCCATGCGGGCAGCGGATCGGGTATTCCCAACGGCCTATGCCTTCAGGCGATTCCTCCAGAAGACGCTTCCCTCCTATCTCATGGAACATCCCCGTCCCTTCCCCCTCAGAGGCCTCCGCCTCCCTCGACTCGAGGCGATCCCCGGGCATGTGCGGGATAAATGGCCCCCGGCAGATTCCGGTATCCTGAGCAATACGGCAAACTCCCTGACCCGATTGCCCATAGATCATCAGGTCGGCGCTGTTCAGGGAGAGGGAGGGTCCCGGACAGCAGAGCAAAGGCTCCGGGTATTTCTGGAAAGGCACATTGCAGTCTATGACCGGGACCGGAATTTACCTGGCGTAGAGGCGACCAGCGGACTTTCCCCCTACCTCCACTTCGGCCACATCGCCGCCCACCAGATCTTCCACGCGATCATGAAGAAGGAAGACTGGTTTTTCGATCGGATCTCGCCCCGGTCAAACGGCGGCCGCTCAGGGTGGTGGGGCATGAGCGCTTCGGCCGAGGCCTTCTTGGATCAGCTGGTTACCTGGCGGGAACTGGGCTTCAACATGTGCTGGCAGAGAATGGATTACGCGCAATATGAATCTCTCCCCAACTGGGCATTGAATACGCTGGCCGATCACGAGACGGACGATCGACCCTATCTCTACACCCTGGAGACCCTGGCATCGGCCCAGACCCATGATCCGCTCTGGAATGCAGCCCAGACCCAACTGGTCCGGGAGGGCCGCATCCACAACTACCTGCGCATGCTGTGGGGCAAAAAGATCCTTCAGTGGACCGCCCACCCCAGAGAGGCCCTTCATATCATGATTGAATTGAATAATCGCTACGCCATGGACGGCCGGGACCCCAATTCCTATTCCGGGATCTTCTGGACCTTAGGCCGTTACGACCGGGCATGGGGGCCGGAGCGACCCGTGTTCGGCAAGATCCGTTACATGAGTTCCAAAAACACGGCTCGAAAATTCGACGTCAGCGGCTACGTCGAGAGATATTCGAGCCATGCGTTAGCCGCAGCGCAGCGGCTCAACGACGTTACTGCTCCATCCTGAAAGGGGGCCTGGAAATGAAGATCTTTATCACCGGCGGCACCGGATTTGTGGGTACGACCTTGACGCAGCATCTCGTCGAGCAGGGTCACCAAGTGACTATTTTGACGCGAAAAGCGCCCACAGAACCCGCTCAGGCGGCGGGACAGGGCGTTTCCTATCTGGAAGGGGATCCCACGCTCCCGGGGGCATGGCAAGAGCGTGTGCCACAGCATAATGTCATCGTCAATCTGGCCGGGGCCTCCATCTTCAGGAAGTGGGATCGAAAGGCCAAGGAACTCATCCGGAACAGCCGGGTTCGGACAACGACGCATCTGGTGGAGGCCCTGTCCAAGGGCGCGAAAGAGGGAACCACCCTGCTCAGCACCTCTGCCGTTGGCTACTATGGTTTCCACGGAGACGAGGCATTGGACGAGGATAGTCCTGCGGGAGATGATTTCCTGGCCTCAGTGACCCGTGAGTGGGAGGCCGCCGCGGGCCGGGCCGAGGCCTTTGGGGCAAGGGTTGTTATCTGCCGGTTGGGAATCGTACTGGGAAAAAGCGGCGGCGCCCTCGGCGAGATGAAGCCTTTGTTCCAGAAAGGGTTAGGGAGTCCCTTAGGGAGCGGCAACCAGTGGGTTTCATGGATACATGAAAAGGATCTGGTGGATATTTATCTATTCCTGATGACGACAGGCGACCTGTCCGGTCCCATCAACTGCACGGCGCCTGAGCCGGTCAGGAACAGGGAACTGACCCATGCCCTGGCAAAGGCCATGGGAAGGCCGACCTTCCTCCCCGCGGTACCCGGCTTTGTCGTCAAGATGATAAAAGGAGAGTTTGGGTCCAATCTCTTAGAGGGGCAGCGAGTTTTTCCGAAAAAGCTTTTAACCCATGGATTTCAATTTCATTTTTCCGACATAGAGACGGCCCTGAAGGATCTCCTTTGAGGCGTCCGGATCAAGAGACCGAAAGGTACAGGCTTAGCGTTCATCGGCCTTACCGCGCTGTCGCCGAACCGCAGATGGGCAGCATGGCGTCACAGCTGATTTGGCAAAGGTTCTCAGGAGACAATGGCATTTACTATTATCCCGTTTATTGATACACAAGGAGTGACGACGACGAAATGGTTTTGACAGAATGCTTTCCATGCCTTATAAGGAGTTTCTCCGGTTTCGGGTGCAATCTTTGAGAGGGCTTTGGTTCCTGCCAGGAAGACATGACGAACTCTGACGCATGCTCCCGGTTTTCCGCGAAACTGTACCTGGGGGAAACACCTTTATCGATCGGATCCAAGGGTACCGGCATACGCACACAGAGAGAAAGGGCAAAAAAATGGTATCAAAAGCGAAAGAAGCAAGATTGGAACAGAAACACTACTGGGATGAGCAGTTGGCACAGAGGCTGTCTCTATTGACTGAGAAAGGACTTGATGCGGACGCGGTTTCCAAGGATACCACGGTCAGGAAATTGCGCGCCAAGATCAGAGAAACAGGACAGCGGTTGAGGGCCATCGAAGGAAAAGAAAAGAAGGCGGAGGAGATGGCCAGGATCAAGGCCGAAAAGCTGGCTGCGCCGAAAAAGGATAAATCCAGCAAAAAGAAGGTGGTCGAGGAAGCGTCTGCCGAGAGCAAGCGGCAGCAGAAAAAGAAAAAGAAAAAAGAGGGCCAGAACAAGGAGTAGCTGGGGTCAATCATCGACTATTTCAGAGGCTTCACAGGGGCATGCGGCATCCGGCCACCATGCGGGACAGGGCTTCAGGGCTGAAAGACAGTTTTCTGAACAGTTTCTCCTGAATCAGTCTGCAGAGATAAAAATTCTCTTTAATGGCCCGGTTCAGTCGCTCCTGGCCCCTGCTGTACCGATCGAGGATATAGGCCAGGCGCTCATTGAGGCTGACAATCTGATCATGCTTGACCCGTTTGTCCGCATAAAAGACGATCTCCTTTTCAGAAAAGCTTCCATTTAAGGAATAGTCTTTCAATCTCACATGTTCTGCGACAATTGCGGCGATTTCGTCAAAATGGTTTTTTAGGCAAATCTGTCTCCCCAGCTCGGAATGATCCTCACCCGTTTGAAGGGAAGCGGTTTTCCCGATGTCATGGAGGAGCGCCCCGGCGGTCGCGATTTCAATAGACACATGGATGTCTGCCTCCCGAAGATCTTGAACGATCAGGCGGGTCACCTTTGCCACGACCACGGAATGGACCCTGATATTATCCAGCATCCGGTAGGTATCCATGAGCTGATAGCATTCCTGAATTGAAGGGACCATCTCCGCACCTCTTTAAAAAGCTCCCCAAATATATCAGCCAGTTGTCCTTTATTCAACCGAAAACCGCCGGATAAAGAGGGGGAAAGAGGAGGGTCATTTGAGTATCCAACGGGATGTTGACAAAGGATTCTGTTTTGTTTAAGTTGCCTTGATGCTGCCTTGGCCGCGGGGCCTCATAACATCGGCCTTCTTTTCGGAGCTAGCGGCAAGGGGGCCGCGCTTGCGAAAATATTCGAGCCTTCGCAGGATACGAGGCGGAAGCGGCAGGGGTTACACAGGCTTTGATGAGGCCTGGCGGGCGTTTTCAAAATCACGCGCGCAGAGGACGAGAGACATGGAAAGGGGGTGTGGGCCATTTCTGATTTTTCACAAAACAGCAGCAGAATAACCACGTTTCATATCCTCCGGCAAGAGCGGAAGCACCTGAAGGCCCGGCTCAGGCTTCATTCCAAGTGGAAAAAGACAGTGTTGGTTATTCCGCTCCTTGCCAGCGAGTACACCGACCCGGTTAATCATGCCACCTTCCAGAGGATACTCAGGCAGTTGAAAGAAGTAACCTATGTGTCAAAGATCATCTTCGGCCTGGATCAGGCGAATGAGGAAGAGGCCTTTGCGCTGAAGGATCTGATAGAGAGTCACGACATCAAGAACTATCTGATTCAGTGGAACGACGGTCCCGGCTTCACCGGCATCTACAATACGCTTAACGAAGCGGGGTTCAACATCAGCGAGCCGGGCAAAGGAAAAAACATGTTCCTCAGTTTCGGGATTGCCATTGCCTTGGGGGCGGAATCGGTCGGTCTGATCGATGCGGATATCCGGACATTCAGACGGGTGCAATTGGATCGGCTTTTCTATCCGGTGGTGGTTTTGAATTACGATTTTTCAAAGGCCTACTACGCGCGGATCATGGAAGACAGATTGTATGGCCGGGTGAAACGGCTTCTCCTGGACCCCCTCCTTCTTGCCCTCAAGCGAAAATTCACGGAAACTGAAGAGCAGAAGATGTTGAACTTGATCCAGTTCCTGCTGGATTTCAACTACCAGCTCTCCGGGGAAGTGGCGTTTCACGTGGACCTTCTGAAACGGATGCGCTTTGCCACCAACTGGGGCGTGGAGATATTCACCCTGATCGAGGTCTACCGCAAGGCCTCATCCCCTGCCCAGGTCATGTTTTCCAAAGATCCGTTCGACCACAAGCACCAGGAATCTTCACCGGAAGACCGTACCAAAGGCCTCAACCGCATGGCCATCGATATCGTCACCACGCTGATGAACGCCCTTGTTATCGAAGAGGGCCTGGAGATATCTGATACTTTTTTCAGGGATCTGACCGTCACCTATCAAGCGGTGGCCGAGGAACAGGTGAAGAAATACTCTGATGACTCAAGTTTCAGCAATTTGAGCTATGATCGGGATGGAGAAGAATACCTGGTGAAACACGTCTTCCGAAATTCCGTGTTGCAGGCCGGTGAAATGCTCACCTCCCCGTACCGGATGACAGAGAAGTTCTTGAGATTTGTCCACACGAATCCTGAGTTCAAACCATTTTTGGACAACGGCCTGGCCCAGGCCATCCTGGATGTGGAGCGCAAAAAAGAACAGGGGGTGTTTGAAACGCCCCAGACCGTCTCATGGGAACGGGTATCCAACAAGCTGCCTCACATCTTTTATGACTTGATTGAAGTCGTTGAAGCTGAAAAGAGACGTTTTTCCTGATGCCGAATTGTCGGTATCGCTGATAAAGTTCGTGCACCCATGGGATCAAACTCCCCGTTTTATCTTATCTTCACCGACTTGGACGGCACCCTCCTGGATCATGATACCTATGGATGGGAGGCGGCTATCCCGGCACTTGAACACTGCCGAAAACTAGGGACGCCCGTGATCATTGTCTCCAGCAAGACCCGGGCCGAAATAAATATCCTGCGCAGGAGGCTGTCCCTTTCGGCACCCTTTATCTCGGAGAACGGGGGAGGTATATTTTTCCCGAAAGAGACATTTCCCGACCCTCCCCCCGGGGCCGTTGCCTCTGATGGTCCTGGGCCCGGGGAATCCCCTGAGGGGACTGCCGCGGGCAGAGGGATGGGAGTGTGGAAAATATCTCTCGGCATTCCATATGGCCGGTTGACCCAGGTCCTTGGGGAGATCCGCCAGGAATTACAATGGGACATCAAGGGGTTTTCAGAAATGGGGCTTGACGAAATATCCCGTCTAACAGGCCTCAATAAAAGGGATGCCCGATACGCGGCCATGCGTGAGTACGACGAGCCGTTCATCATCCAGGGGGATGCACCCGAAGACCCGGCCCCGCTTTATCGTGCTGCAGAGGACAGGGGCCTTTTGATTACATCGGGAGGCCGGTTTTATCATCTTCAGGGAAAAAATGATAAGGCAAAGGGGATGGAACTTGTCACGGCGTGGTACAGGTCGCGTCATAACGATGCAGTGACCATCGCCCTTGGAGACAGTCCGAATGATTTTACCATGCTCGAGCAGGCGGATATTCCCGTGTTGATCCGTTCCAAACGCACGTTTCAAGGTCTGAAACGTCGAATCCCGAGGCTCAGGATCTCTGATCAGTTCGGTCCGGCAGGCTGGAATTCAGCCGTATTACGCATCTTGAGCCAAAATGGAGAAAAAGTTTATGAATGAGCATTTTGAAAGAGAGGTGAACCCGGAAAACGTCAACAGGGCGGAATTGGTGGTTTGTATCCCTTCCTATAACGAGGCCGATGCCATCAGCTACCCGGTCACCCAGGCAGATATCGGATTAGATCAGTATTTCAATGACATGGACACGGTCATTATCAACTGTGACAACAATTCTCCTGACAACACCCGCCAGGCGTTTCTGGATACCCGGACCAAGGCACCGAAGATCTATCTTTCCACTGAACCCGGTATCAAGGGAAAGGGGAATAATTTCAAGAATCTCTTTGAAAAGGTGGTTGCGCTTAAGGCCAAGGCGGTGGTGGTCGTTGATGCAGACCTGAAAAGCATTACGCCGGAATGGATCCGGCATCTGGGCAAGCCCCTGTTCCAGGGATTTTCCTATGTCGCCCCCCTTTATATCCGGCATAAATATGACGGCACCATTACCAATGGAATCGCATATCCGATGACAAGGGCACTGTATGGACGAAGGGTCCGGCAGCCGATCGGCGGCGACTTCGGCTTCAGCGGAAAGCTGGCCCAGGCGTATCTGGACAGCGCCTCGTGGAATGCGTCCGTTGCGAATTTCGGGATTGATATCTGGATGACCACGCTGGCCATCAATCAAAGGGTTCAGATATGCCAGGCGTTTCTGGGGCGCCCCAAGATTCACCGGACCAAAGATCCGGGATCTGATCTTGGCCCGATGTTCAGACAGGTGGTAGGCACCATCTTCTGTTTAATGGAAGAGTTTAACGGTTTTTGGACAAAGGTCAAATATAGCCGGCCCACAGCCATATTCGGTTTCGGTCTCGGCGAAGTGGAAATGCCCCCCAAAGTGGATGTGGATACAGACAATCTTCTCCAACAGTTTCATCAAGGCTTTGATTTATTCAGCCATGTATGGGAGCAGATCCTCACCACCGATGTATACCGGAAGCTCCAGGAGATAGGAGGCCTCAAGGAGATGGAGTTCAATTTCCCCACCGATCTGTGGGCCCGGGTACTCTTTGACACCGCGGTTTCATACGGGATAGTGGACATTGAACCCGATGACATAATGGATTCCCTGATCCCCCTCTATTTCGGAAGGACCCTCTCCTTTGTGAAGCGGACCCGGAAGATGTCCATCAAACAGGCGGAAGAGGCCATTGAAAACGACTGCGAGACCTTTGAAATGACCAAGCCCTATCTGCTTCAGCGGTGGAAAAAAAGAGCGACCCATAACTCATGAATCCAGGAATTGCACCAATAAAAATTTAACACACAAAGTCACAAAGACCACCGGGCAAAATTATTACAAAAAAAGTTTTTGTAAGAAAATCTCCGTGCCTCTGTGTCTTTGTGTGAGTCCCTTAAGGAGACATTTATGCCGAAACGCGATGATATCGAGCGAGTGATGATTATCAGTTCAGGACCGATTATTATCGGGCAGGCCTGCGAATTTGACTATTCCGGAACCCAGGCCTGCAAGGCGTTGCGAAAACTGGGCTACGAAATTGTATTGGCCAACTCCAACCCCGCAACGATCATGACTGATCCCGGAATGGCCGAGGCCACCTATATCGAACCGCTCAACCTGCAGGTCATGGAGGAGATCATTGAAAAGGAGAGGCCGGATGCGCTCCTTCCCAACCTGGGCGGTCAGTCCGGACTGAATCTCGCCTCGGAATTGGCCCGAACCGGGGTCCTGGAAAAATACAACGTCAAGATCATCGGTGTGGAAGTCGATGCCATCAAGCGGGGGGAAGACCGGATCGCCTTCAAAGAGACCATGGATCGCCTGGGGATCGATATGCCGAGGAGCGAACCGGCCTTCAGCGTCGAGGAGGCTGAAAGGATAGCCGATACCCTCGGCTATCCCGTGGTGATCCGGCCGGCGTACACCATGGGGGGAACCGGGGGCGGTCTGGTCTACAATGTAGAAGAATTGCGGGTCATCGCCAGCCGGGGGATTTCCGCAAGCCTCGTGGGTCAGATATTGGTGGAAGAATCGGTCCTGGGATGGGAAGAACTGGAACTCGAGGTGGTTCGTGATGCAAAAAACCAGATGATTACGGTCTGCTTCATCGAGAACGTGGATGCCATGGGGGTTCACACGGGCGACTCGTACTGCACGGCTCCCATGCTGACCATCGATCCCGAACTCCAGAAGAAGCTCCAGAAATATTCCTATGACATTGTCGAGGCCATCAAGGTCATCGGCGGCACCAATATCCAGTTTGCCCACGACCCGGAAACCGGAAGGGTCGTGGTCATCGAGATCAACCCCAGAACATCCCGATCCTCGGCCCTGGCCTCAAAGGCGACCGGATTTCCCATTGCGCTCATATCCGCCATGTTGGCCGGGGGCATGACCCTCGACGAAATCCCCTACTGGAGAGAAGGAACCCTTGACAAGTATATCCCCTGGGGAGATTACGTGGTGGTCAAGTTTGCCCGCTGGGCCTTTGAGAAATTTGAGGGAAGCCTGGATCGATTGGGCACCCAGATGCGTGCGGTGGGCGAGGTGATGAGCATCGGCAAGACCTACAAAGAGGCCTTTCAGAAGGCCATTCGATCCCTGGAAAACGGCCGGTACGGTCTTGGTTTTGCAAAAGACTTTCACAGGAAATCTCTCGATGACCTGCTCGATCTGTTGGCCGAGCCGTCCAGTGAGCGCCAATTCATCATATATGAGGCCCTCAGGAAGGGGGCCGACATCCATGTCCTTCAGACCAAGACCCATATCAAGCGCTGGTTTATCGAACAGATGAAGGAACTCGTGGATCTGGAAGAAACACTCCTGGGTCACAAGGGGGAAGAACTCCCCGACCATCTGCTTGGCCAGGCCAAGAAAGATGGATTTTCAGACCGATATCTGTCCCAGCTCCTTGGAATTCCGGAAAAGAATATCCGGGAGCGGCGCAAGGCCCTGGGAGTTGTGGAAGGATGGGAGCCGGTCCCGGTGAGCGGCGTGGAAAACGCCGCCTATTATTTCTCCACCTACAACGCCCCGGATCAGGTGGGTTCCAGCGACAGACGGAAGGTCATGGTCCTGGGCGGCGGTCCCAACCGGATCGGTCAGGGGATCGAGTTCGATTACTGCTGTGTGCACGCGGCCTTTGCCCTCCGCGATGAGGGGGTTGAGTCAATCATGGTCAACTGCAATCCCGAGACCGTATCCACCGACTATGATACGTCGGACAAGCTCTACTTCGAGCCCCTCACCGTAGAAGATGTCCTGAGCATCTATGAAAAGGAAAGGCCGGAGGGGGTCATCGTACAGTTCGGGGGCCAAACCCCTCTCAACATAGCAAAGGAACTGGCCGAGGCAGGGGTAAATATTATCGGTACATCCCCGGAGGCGATAGACCTTGCCGAGGACCGGGACCGATTTCGCCTGAAAATGCAGAAACTGGGCATCCCTCAACCGGAATCAGGCATGGCCAGCACCCTGGATGAGGCCCTGAAGATCGCCGAGGAAATCGGGTACCCGCTGATGGTCAGGCCTTCCTATGTGTTGGGGGGCCGTGCCATGGAGGTGATCCATGATGAAGAGATGCTGCGGCACTATGTGGCGGCCGCCGTGGATGTCAGTCCGGAACGGCCCATCCTGATCGACAAGTTCTTAGAGAATGCCATAGAGGCTGAGGCGGACGCCATATCGGATGGAACCGATGCCTTTGTCCCTGCGGTTATGGAGCATATCGAACTGGCCGGGGTTCATTCGGGCGATTCTGCCTGCGTCATACCTCCCATCAGCATTCCGGCCAAGCACCTGGACACAATTTATGAATATACCCGGAAGATTGCAGTGGAACTGAAGGTGATCGGATTGATGAATATCCAATACGCCATTGCCGACGATACGGTCTATATTCTGGAGGCCAATCCCCGCGCATCCCGCACGGTTCCCCTGGTCTCGAAGGTGTGCAATATATCCATGGCACGAATTGCGACCCAGCTGATGCTGGGGAAGAAACTGGGGGACCTCGACATCAGGCCCAAGAATATTCCCCATTTCGGGGTCAAGGAAGCCGTATTCCCGTTTAACATGTTCCCGGAAGTAGACCCGCTCCTGGGACCGGAAATGCGCTCTACCGGTGAGGTGCTGGGAATGGCCGATTCCTTCGGGCTGGCATACTTCAAGGCTCAGGAGGCGACCCAGCTGACCCTCCCGTCTGAAGGAACGGTCCTGATAACGGTCTCGGAAGCGGATCGACCGGCGGTCCTGGAGGTGGCAAGGCAATTCAGCAGGCTGGGCTTCAAGATCAAGGCCACCAACGGCACCCAGAAATTTTTGGCCGAATGTGGTATCGAAGCCGGTAGTATCCTGAAAATGCACGAAGGCCGGCCCAATATTGTGGACGGGATCAAGAATAATGACATCCAGCTGGTGGTAAACACGCCCAGCGGCAAGTTGAGCAAGCATGATGATTCCTACATACGCAAGGCGGCCATCAAATACAAGGTTCCCTACATTACCACTATTGCGGCCGCCCTGGCAGCCACGCGGGGCATTGCAAAGGTCCGCGAAGGCCATGGCAGGGTAAAATCACTTCAGAGCTATCACCAGGATATCAGATAGGGGAAATTAAGATGGATGGTATTGTGGGACTTTACAGCCTCGATGATCATGAACTGGTGACCAAGGCCTTTTTCGCCACAGGCGCCTGCCAGCACAGGGGCAAGGCCAGCACCGGTCTGGCGGTGGCCAATGGAAGGGGGATTCATATCCATAAAGGACTGGGCAGGATCGCCGAGGTCATCGATTATCATATCATCAGGACATTTCAGCACCTGGAGCCGGTGGCCGCCATCGGAAATATCGGTTATACCAAACGCAGAATACCTGAAAAAATTAATGTTGAGCCCATCGAGATCCACCCCAAAAGGGGGGCCCCGCTTCAGGTCGTCCTGACCATGGACGGGTATCTCATCAAAGAGGACGATATCAAGGCCGAACTGGAACCGGATTACCGATTCGAAACCAACAACAAAACCGAGATTGTCGGCGCACTGCTGCACAAATACCTGGGCCAGGAAGGGATCGGGTTCGAGGCAGGGAAACGACTTGTGGATCGAATGGAGGGAAGAGGAACATTTGCCCTGACGGCGCTTATCTACGATGGGAAAGAGACCTATCTTGTGGTCCTGAATGATGACAAGGCGTTTGAGCCCTTTTGTTATGCCGTTATTGACGGCTCCTTTGTCGTATGTTCTGAATCATGCTCCCACAGACGTCTGGGGGGGACCACCACAAGGGAATACGATGGCGGGGAGATGACCATCTGTTCATCCAAGGGGATCGAAACAAAAAGGCTGGTAGAACATGACATGTTGCCCGACGTCTTCCAGGCGGTATATTTCGGCAATGTGGCCTCTCTCTTCCGGGGGAAAGAGATCTTCCAGATCCGGAGAGAACTTGGATTGGAATTGACCCGGCACTACCCATCCTCCAGGGCGGATGTGGTCATCCCCAATCCTGAATCGGGCTGGGGGGTCAGCGTGGGCATCGCAGAAGGTCTGAAAAAGAATCTCTATCCCGCCCTCATTAAGCTCCCACAGGCGGTTCGGACCTTTCAAGAGGGGGTGCGGATGGCCAGATCCCAGGAAGTGGGGCTCAAATTCGGGGGTGTGGATTCCCTGCTGAAGGGGAAAAATATCGCCATGGGAGACGACAGCATCGTCAGAGGAACTGTGAGCGAGGGAGGTTCTGTCTGGGTGGCCTATAATGCCGGGGCCAGGTTTCTCGAATTCTGGGTATCCTATGGTGCCATGATATTTCCTTCTTTCAAGGAGTGGCACCGGGGGATTGAATGTCTTCAGGAACTGGCTGTTCAGAGGGCATTCAAAGGCGATACCCCGTACGGCAAGACCCTCGAGGAGATCAATGCCGCCGTGGCGCGGCTCATCGGCGTGGACGAAGTCAAGTACAATGTTATGGAAAGGGTTCGAAGGGTTACCGGCCACGGTTCTTTCCAGGCCCTGGATGCAAGCTATCCCATCAAGGAGGCGTTCTGGCCTGATTGGCTGAAAAAAGAGGTGGAGGCATTTCATCGTTGCAGGGGCAATTTGCGCGAGACTTGAGACAGGACGCCGGATATATCCAGTATCAAGTATCCAGTATCCAGCATCCAGCATCCAGTATCCAGTATCCAGTATCCAGTGACCAGCATGAAACTCATCTTCGACAGGAACAGCGCCAGATTTTATGAAGCGTGGCGCCGTTCGTCACAAAACAGGACCATCGAGCGGTCGATGGAGTCGCTGGTTCTGTCTGTCCTTGATCCTGTACCTGGAGAAAGACTCCTCGATATCGGCTGCGGCAATGGGACCCATCTTCTTATGTTCAACAAACTGGGCCTGGATGTCACCGGTGTGGACGCCTCTGTTGACATGGTGGAAGAAGCAAGGTCCCGGTTGGGACATCGATCCGTCATCAAGATGGGAATGGCTGAGGACCTCCCTTTTGATGACAATGAATTTGATCTGGCAGTCCTTATCCATACGCTGGAATTTCTGGACAACCCTCTTCCGGCCTTGCGGGAGGCAGGAAGAGTCGCCCGGAGAAAGGTGTTCATCGGGGTCCTGAACAGTCTTTCGTGCAATGGTATCCTGAAAAAATTTCAGGGGTATTTCGGCGATCCCCTTTTTGGCCAGGCCACCTTCTACAATCTATGGCAGATCAAATCCCTCCTTCAGTTGGCATATGGAGACGTGCCTATTTCCTGGGAAAGCATTCGGATTGTCCCCTCCTTTGTGGAAGAGATGGTCCCCTTTGGCAAGGAAATCGCAGCGGGGAGGCATTCTCCCTTCGGGTTTTTCCTGGGACTTGCAGCTACCATGGTATACCGGGTCCATACAGACAACCTCCCCCTCAAGGTAAGGCTGAAAACGGCGAGGCAGTCATTGTTTCCGGCAAGGAGCCTCGAAGACCTGAAGCAGCGTAAGTGTCTATGAGTGGCTCTTTTCTGCTGTCCTTGACAAAAAAATGGGACCGGGCCTGCAACAAAGCCCTCTGGTTCATGTTTATGCATAGGGAGTGAATTTAGATGAAAGAAGCTTCTCTTTATGAAAAACTGGAGGAGGAAAAGGTTCGTTGTTTCTTGTGCAATCACAGGTGCCTGATAAAGAGCGGAGCCAGGGGGATCTGCGGGGTCCGGGAAAATCGCGCCGGGACCCTCATGAGCCTTGTGTATGGAAAGATCATTGCCCGCCATTGCGACCCGATCGAAAAAAAGCCCTTGTTTCACTTTCTTCCGGGATCGAGTTCCTATTCCATTGCCACCGTCGGGTGCAATTTCAGGTGCACCTTCTGCCAGAACGCAGATATCTCCCAGATGCCGTCGGACCAAAACCGGATCTTGGGAGAGGAGATGGCCCCGGAAGAGATCATCCAACTGACCTTGAATTGCCGCGCCGCGTCCATCTCTTATACCTACACCGAACCGACCGTCTTCATTGAGACCGTCCTTGAAACCGCGAGGGCCGCAGTTGCCAAAGGGCTGAAAAATGTTTTTGTATCCAATGGCTACATGACCAGGGAGTGCCTTGAGGCGATCCACCCAGATCTCCACGCCGCAAACGTGGATCTCAAGGCATTCAACGACCGATTCTACAAGGAACAGTGCGGCGCCAGACTGAAACCGGTTCTCAACACCATAGAAGCGATGCGGGAGATGGGGATATGGTTGGAAGTGACCACGCTTCTGATCCCAGGGCTGAACGACTCCCACGAAGAGCTCAGGGACCTGGCCCGTTTTCTGGCAGGCATCGACCCGGGCATCCCCTGGCATATCAGTCGGTTTCACCCCACCTACCGGCTTATGGACCGGCCTGTGACGCCGGTCGAGACCCTCCGGCGGGCCAGGGATCTCGGTTACGAGGCCGGATTACAATATGTCTATACCGGAAATATCCCGGGGGATGCGGGTGAAAACACCTTCTGCCACCGCTGCCGGACGACCTTGATCGACCGCATGGGATTCCAGGTGAACCGGAACCGGATTCCGGAAGGGCGGTGTCCGGAATGCGGCACCCGGATCCCCGGCATCTGGCGTAAGGACGCATGAATACCTGCAAACCATGAATTGATTTTTCAGTTGCCCAATGATATATGCTTTTGACTCTAGGGAGGGCTTCAAGGGTTCTTCTTAGCGCCCCCGCTGAATTGATTAATTGGCCTTCTTCTGTTCGGCGGGGGTTTTATCCTGGATGCTGGATGCTGGTTTTCGTTTTCCATCCTTGGTCACTTTGGCCCCTTCTAACGGTTTCCGACCATAAGTCCGCGGGTTGGGCAAAGCAGAGGGAAACCGGACAACCTGACGTGAAAGGTTTAGAATGAAAAAAGAAGACGAACTTGCCCTCAAGGTCACGAAAGAGATCGTGATCAAATTCATTGAGGTGGGAAGGTTGACCGTCAACTCGTTTGACGAGGTCTGGGAAAATATCCACCAATCCATAACGCGAAGTTTGAAGAGAGACGACCCCGCCGACTAATATCTTACGTCCACCAGGAACAGACCCTGAGGGGGGGCCTTGATCCCGGCCAGCCGCCGGTCTTTCATGGATACAATCTCCTCGAAACGGCCGGGACCCATTTTCCCCAGCCCCACCTCCACCAACGTTCCGACGATATTTCGCACCATATGTCTCAAGAAGCCGTCCGCCTCCATGACAATCCGCAGGCGTCCGTTTTCAGGGGCATGGATCTTGGCGGCAAGGATCGATCTGACCGGATCGGTGTTGCTGCTTCCCGACGACCTGAAAGTGGAGAAGTCGTGTGAGCCCCTCAGGTGGGACAGACAGACCGCCATCGCTTCCACATTCAGGGGGGGTCTGATCTGCCACAAAAAATTGCGCTGAAAGATATCACGGGTCTCGCTGTTCAATATTCGATATTCATAGATCTTGCTCTTGGCGCTGTATCGGGAATGAAATTGGATCGGGACACAGCGGACATCCTTGATAAAAATATCGTCCGGAAGGAGGGAGTTCAGCCCTTTCTGAAATGATTGAGGGGGAATGGAAGATCGGGTAACAAAATTACAGACCTGATTCAGGGCATGGACCCCCGCATCGGTCCTTCCCGATGCAATGAGGTTGTGAGCCTCCCCGGTCATCACCCGGATCTGTGCTTCCATGACCTCCTGCAGGGTCATGGCATTTTTTTGCCGCTGCCATCCGTGGTAGCGAGTGCCGTCATAGGCTACCATGAGCTTGATGTTTTTGCGATTCATAATGGCAAAATAAAGGGGAATCCGGGCTGGATTCCCCTTTTGTCTGTCCCATGAAATGAGCGGTGTTTAACGTTTGGAATACTGGAACCGGGCCCTGGCACCGGGCTGCCCGTATTTCTTTCGCTCCTTCATCCTTGAGTCTCTGGTCAGGAATCCCGCCTTCTTGAGGGTTTCCCTCAGGCCTGAATCCAGGTCGACCAAGGCCCTGCTGATGCCATGCCGTATGGCCCCGGCCTGTCCGGAAGGGCCGCCCCCGTTTACGTTGATATCAATATTGAATTTATTCCTCAGATCGGTGAGGATAAGGGGTTCTAAGACGGTTGCCCTGTCCGCATCGCGATCCAGATACTGGTCGGCAGGCCTCTTATTGATGGTTATTTGGCCTGTTCCCGGCTTCATCCAGATCCTGGCCACGGCTGTTTTTCGCTTGCCCGTAGCGTGAAGTAATCCCTCTGCCATTTAGATCTCCAATGCCTCCAATTGTTGCGCCTGATGCGGGTGTTCTGATCCGGCATATATCTTCAGTTTCTTCAATTGACGTCGTCCCAGGCTGTTTTTGGGGAGCATGCCCCTCACTGCAAAACGCAAGACATCCTCCGGTTTCTTTTCAAGCAACTTCTTGGCCGAAATCTCTTTCAGACCGCCCAAATAGCCGCTGTGCCGATAGTAGATCTTGTTGTTCCATTTCTTTCCGGTGAGAGAGACCTTATCCGCATTGATCACCACCACAAAATCACCCGTGTCGGCGTGTGGTGTGAAAATAGCCTTATGTTTACCCCTCAGGCGCACCGCAATCTGGGCCGCAAGCCTTCCCAAAATCTTGCTTTCAGCGTCCACCAAAAACCATTTTTTCTGGACCTCATGTTCTTTAGCAACAAATGTCTTCATGATTGCATCCTGTCTTTCAAGAAATAAAAAGGGATTTATAATTTATTTTTATCAGTTTGTCAAGCCATTTCTAAAAAAATTCTATTGACAACAGGTGACGATCCTGATAAAAATTACCCATTCGAGATGGCGCCCGTAGCTCAGTTGGATAGAGCGCCGGGCTTCGAACCCGTAGGTCGCAGGTTCGAGTCCTGCCGGGCGCGCCATTTACATACATCCAGCGAAACCCTGGGGCCTGTAGCTCAGTTGGCAGAGCAGTTGACTCTTAATCAATTGGTCGAAGGTTCGAGCCCTTCCAGGCCCACCAATCAAATTAAGGACTTATGGCATATCGCCAAAAGTCCTTTTATTTTGCCGGTTGGGTCAGATGGGATTCATTTCCAGGGCTAAAACGCAAAATGAGCCGCCCTACATCGGGAATCTATGACGGATTGAAGAGAAATTCAATATAAAAGATAACACACATCGACGATGATCATTCAGCGGGAGAACGAAAAGCCTTTAGAACGCTTCTTTTATTTGCCCTTTTTTATGGATCCCATAAACCGTACGCCGAACCCGCACAGCAGGATGAGAACGACTACTGCAGTGATCACCTCTGGAACCATTCTCCGTCTCCTTCACAAAAGCATTGCAAATTCGCTTCATCGAATTGTCTATATCCTGTATATCGGCAGATTTTTTAATTTTTGCACTTTTTTTTTGACGCATGATCGGATTTTTCAGGGTATCCCCCGAAAGTTCCGAAGAGACCTGCCTAACGGGGATGTAAGCGCGGGCTTGACCCATACGGAATTACCTTCCCGGCATATTTGGCAGTGCCTGAACGAAAATCACGCCTTGGCGTGATTCAGGCACAATTGCGAACTGAGGAATTCCGAATTGATGGAATAGAGTTGAAATTAATAAAACCAAGTTTTCGATTCCATCCTTTTTGGATTTCCGGGTTTTCGTTCAGACACTATTTAAGAGAAGTTACAGACCTATGGGAATAAGACTGGAGGTTCGAAATGGAAGTGTGGAGAATGAAGTCGAAGACGATTCTAATGATACTGTTACTGGTGCTGACCCTCTGCATGACATCCTGCTCGGAATTACGTTCGGAATTTGATCCCCACGCATGGCGATACCAGCCGTACAGGGATATGCCCCCAAGCTGGGAGAGCGACATCGGGCGCCCCGGTCCTGAATATAGCGGAGAGGATATGTTCGGAGATTCGTGGTAATCCCGGTCAGTCATGTCGAGCTTCGGGGATCGGCCTGGCAGACGGTATGATTAACAGGAGCCGCCTTATGGCCAACCCCTTCTGACGGCGAATACAGAGGTGTTGTTCACCGGTGGTTCCGGCCGGACCCTTCCGCACTCCCTGAATTCCGGAGGAAGATCAAAGGCAGACGCCACATCAAAGAGCCGGCGCAGGCCCTTTTCATAGATCCGATACGAAATCATCTGGCCCGGCGCAAGGATCCCTGCAAGATGGTCGAATATCTCTGCCTTCGGCAGGGCATCGGCCCCTATCATGACGAGGCTGCACGGTTCCCTCAAGGGGAGCGAAAAGTGGTTTTCACAAAGGATCTGGATGTGATGCCTCAGCCCCAGCTTGTTGATCACTCCTCTTGAAAGCGCGGCACGTCCCTCTTCCTGTTCTAACCCAACCCCTTCGATACCGTACTGTCTCGAAAGGCAGATAAGGCTCAACGGGAGCGGGCCGCTCCCTAAAAAGACCACCCTGTCCCCGGCATGAAGCCCCGCCCCCCCATATTCCATCCGGGCCAGGGCCTGGTAATTGGGGTAGTAGACGAATTGTTGGAGAGCGGCCCATGGGTCAGCATCGGACATTATCGATCTTGCGCACCGGATCTCCAGACGCAGACCGTTTTGTCGCTTCAGCCCGGAAATGCGCGCAATGGCAGGTTTAAGATCACCATCCGTAACGAGCCTCCGGACCACGTGATCCGGCACAGGGGCTGCGGCCAGGCGGTTGAGTCTTTCAAGATAAACGTCATAGATCTCATGGGGCGCCTTTTCAATCTTGTCCTTGGCCAGCCCCTGAAGTGCGGCATCCACTTGAAGAAGTTCCTTCTTGATGACCTGGAATTCAGAATCCATCACCTCGCCAACTCGGCAAAGATCGTGGTGTTGTTGACCCGGCCCGTGGGAAACACCTTCTTGATTGTGCGGAAACCCGTCACATCATCGGCGGTTACCGGCGCGTGCAGTACAGCCCTCATTCCGGTATAGGTCCTGTAAATGACGGGGATGTTCCTGTCTTTTTCTATCAGAATGCCTCTCAGATGTTGAAAGATCCTCTCTTTCGGTTCTGCCAGGGCTGCAACCAGAACCGCGTTCCACTCCAGGTCCCTGAGCAGGAAATCATCTCCATGAACGATTTCAATGTCTTTCTCCAGGCCCAGAGATCGAATCACTTCCCTGCCCAGGCCCATGCTCTCCCCGGCCGACTCCAGGCCCAGGGATCGCGTCTGGTAGAAACGGTTCATGAGGATCAGACTCATGGGTACCGGGCCGCAGCCGACAAAGGCTATCCTACGGCCGGCCAGGCCGGGCAGGGTCTCCACCTGCGTCCTGATCAGGGACTCGTATCGGGGATAGAGGGGAAACTTGCCAAGGGTCTCCCAGGGATCTTGGGAGGCGATCAGCTGTTTTGCCAGGTGCATCTCGTGAATGGAAAAAAAGGTGGTATAATAGGACCGGATTAACGGGAGCACGGCCTTGATCTCCGCTCCTTCCAGGATCAGATGGGCAAGGTGCGCACCCACCTCGAGGTGGGCCAGATCATCCAGAAGCTGGTATAGCTGGTAGAGTTCGTCCGGGGCCAGCCTTTCAAGCATCTCCCGGGTATATTTCCGGATCCTCTCGGCAAAGGCCAGGACATGGGGTTGGATGATATTAAGACTGTTTTGACAGTCTTTGCAGCAACCTAAGAAATCATGTTCCTTGAGTTCGTGCTCGTGAAAATAATTGATATCATGCATGGGGCGGCGTCCTCACTGAGGCCGGAACAGTCCCTGGAAGATTCAGAGGCCCGGGCATCTGGAGAATCAGGGTATCACCATTTTCTCCCCTCGACAATAAAAAACCCGGAAAGCGCAAGCGCACATCGGCCGGACGTTAACGGATCTCCCAGAGCTGCGCACGTTTCCCATGGCTCGGGCCTTTAAGCTCTTGTCTGTAACTTCTCTGCAAGTGCGAAGAAGTTTGCCCTTGGGCGTCCAGAAAGCTTCTGGGACTTAGGTGGAACCCATTTGATTGCGGCCGTAAGGCCGCCTTTGGGGTTCTTTTTTACCGATTGCCTGCATCGATATTATGCGCTACGATTATAAGATAAACGGATAGAGAGAAAGATCATGCCCAGACCTTAAGGATATCATCCCAAGGAGAACAATATGTTTTTGAAAACCCTTACGGAAGAAGATAAAGATGGCACTGCGTAAAGGCGATATCATCGCGCTCACCATAGATGGGATGGCCTATGGCGGGAGGGGACTCGGCCGGTCGGACGGGCTTGTCGTCTTTGTTCAGGGCGGGGTGCCGGGCGATCGAATAACAGCCAGGATCTATAAGAAAAAGCGGGATTATGCCGAGGCGGGCATGGTGGAACTTCTCTTCCCCTCTCCGGACCGGGTGACGGCCCCCTGCCCCTATTTCGGATACTGCGGCGGGTGCCAGTGGCAGCAGGTGGCCTATGAAAAGCAGTTGATTTATAAGAGGGATCACGTGACGGAGGCCCTTGAGCATATCGGGGGCCTGAAGCAGGTGACCGTTCATCCTGCCCTCCCTTCTGAAAAGAGATTCGCTTACAGAAACAAGATGGAATTCACATTCTCCGACCGGCGATGGTATCTCCCCCATGAGCTGGATCGGCGGAAACCAGAAGGTGATTTCGCCTTGGGTCTTCATGTGCCCGGGGCCTTTCAGAAGGTCATTGATATTGAGGCGTGTCTCCTTCAGCAGGATATGGGCAACCGGATCATGGACCTGGTGAGGCAGTACGCCAGGGACTCCGGGATCCCGGTATATGGTCTCAAGACCCATCAGGGGTTCTGGCGTTACCTGACGATCCGCTATTCCGAAGCATGGAATGAGTGGATGGTCAATATCGTCACATCGGAAGAGCGGCAGGATCTGGTTCAGCCCCTGGCCGATCTTATGACCGATAGGTTTGAAAGGGTTGCCACCGTGGTCAACAACATCAACAGCCGGGGGGCATCCATCGCCGTCGGTGAGCGCGAAACCGTCCTCTTCGGGGATGGATATATCAATGACAAAATAGGCCCTTTTAATTTCAGAATCTCGGCCAACTCCTTTTTTCAGACCAATTCCAGGGGAGCCGAACGGTTGTATGAAACCGTGGTCCGTTATGCAGACCTGAAGGGATCTGAATCAGTGCTTGACCTGTATAGCGGCACCGGAACCATCCCCCTTTTCCTGGCCCACAGGGTCCGGGACGTCACCGGCATTGAGATCAACAGGAGCGCCACATCGGATGCTGAAATGAACGCCCGTGAGAACGGCATTACCAACTGTCGCTTCCTATGCGGGGACATCAGAGAAAAGTTAAGGGAAATATCAGCTTCGCCGGACCTCCTCATCATCGATCCGCCCCGGGCAGGCATGCACAAAGACGTACTGGCACAGGTCATGACGTTATCGCCGGAAAAAATTGTCTATATCTCATGCAATCCGGCGACATTGGCCAGGGACCTGGCCGTGATGGCCGCTTCCTACGATGTACAGGAAATCCAGCCGGTTGACATGTTTCCCCACACCTATCATATTGAAGCCGTTGCCAGGCTGGTGCTCCGGAGAGGATAGAGAATGGGGGTTTCTCATGGATGGAAAGCAGTTGGACGATCGTTCATAATCCCCTATCATCGGGATGCGCGGGAACCCTTTTTCAGTAGCGGTAATGGATAATCCACAGGGGCTGGCGGTTTAACGATGCACTGAAAAAAATGACAAAAGAAAAAGATTGACAACGACCCATTCAATCAATATTATTAAACGGTTTCAAGTAAGTTTCTATAAAATCAGGAAGGCAAAGGGGGTGAATTTTAAATGATCGGGAGTCTACCGTCCGAGAAGAATGCCATAAAGGCTTCCGGTCTCAATCAATTCATGATAACCCCCGGAATCTATGAGTGCTTCCAACCCCTTTTTATTACTAACAGAGAGGTATCATCAGATGTTCTTATGACCGTCGCATGATACGCCCGCCACACCGGCGGATTTTGGTTTTTAGGCAGGGAAAAGCATCTCAGGTACGACCGAGGTGCTTTTTTTTATTTCCGGATAACATCAAAGCCCGCACCACGACCCATATTAGGGTGTTGCGGGACAATCCAAATACAGAAAGGGTGCGCAAATTATGAAAGTAGTGGTTCGCGACAATCAGATCGAAAAGGCAATCAAAGACCTTAAACGAAAATTGACCAAAGAGGGGTTCTTTTCCGAGATCAAGGAGAGGCGGTTTTATGACAAACCCAGCGTCCAGAAGAAGAAAAAACAGGCCAAGGCGGCCAAGAGACGCCGCAAACGGGTCAAGCGCTTCTAGCCTCTGAATCCCAATTCCCGGGGACATTGTTTTTCCCTTGACAAAGCGCGGAGCAGTTAGGTAAATACGCAACAGCTGTTGGCCCCTTAGTCATTAACCTTAAACCCGATGTAAGAGGCTTAACAATCATGAAAAATCCAGCGAATTCCTCCAAAAGGCCTTCTCAAAGTGGGGGCACCTCTTCTCCTGCCGGTTTTTTCCCAAAATGGTTGAATATTAACGTTGCGATTCAGGATGTCAGCTTCTTTCTCATCGGGCTGATTGCAGCGTTGATTGTGGGGTGGGTCATCTTTCCCCAGGTGCTCTATTCCAAGCAGGCCCAACCCATCAATTTCAATCATGCGCTGCATCTGAACCCGGATATCGGTATAGAGGGCGAAACAAAAAAAGATCAGTGCTTGTACTGTCATGAGTTCCGCGAAGACGGGACTTTCGTCGGCATCCCGAAACTCGGGAAGTGCACCGAATGTCATGACGACCCTGAATCCCCCCTTGGAGAAACCCCGGAAGAAAAAGACTTCTTGAAACGATATGTCGAAACTGAAGAACAGATCCCCTGGCTCGTCTATTCACAACAGCCCGACTGCGTCTACTTCAGCCATATCGCTCACGTCAAAATGGGGGAGGTTGCATGCGACACCTGTCACGGGGACTTTGCCGACAATAAAAAACTTCCCTTGTATTTTGAAAACCGGTTGACCGGGTACAGCAGGGATATCTGGGGTAAACGCATCTCCGGTTTCTATTGGAACAAAAAGCCGTCGGATCGTATGAAGATGGATGACTGCGCCGAGTGCCACACCAAGATGGGACAGGAACAGAACAACGCCTGTTTTGTATGTCATAAATAAGGGGAAGATGACTATGAAATTAACCAGAAGAAACTTCATCGCATCTGTCGTCGGCGGGGTGGTGGGCATCCAGGTAACCCCGCTTCCCTGGAAGTTTACGGATGATGTTGCCATATGGACCCAGAACTGGTCGTGGGTGCCTGATCCGCCGACCGGCGAATTCTCCGAGGTCAATTCTGTATGCACCCTGTGCCCCGGGGGCTGCGGCATTTCAGTGCGAAAGGTGGAAGACCGGGCCGTAAAGATTGAGGGCCGGTCAGACTATCCTGTCAACTCCGGCAGCATCTGCCCGGTCGGCATGGGCGGGCTGCAACTGCTCTACGATGAGTCTCTGAGGTTTACCGGACCCATGAAGCGGGTGGGGATGAGAGGCTCGGGTGAATTTCAAAGGATCAGCTGGAAGGAGGCCTTTGATATGGCCGCCGGCAGGATCTCCGCCCTACGGAAGGCGGGGAGGCCGGAGTCGATTGCCGCTGTGGACGGTAACCGTGAGGGAACCACCGTATCGGTCCTGATCGAACGTCTCATGCAGGCCGTGGGCAGCCCCAATCACGTCAGACCCCCCTCTGTGTCCGACATGTATCGGATGGGGAATATCGTAATGCAGGGGAGAGATGCGCCCATTGCGTATGATCTTGAAAATTCCGATTTTATCTTGAGTTTCGGCTGCGGCCTCCTGGAGGGCTGGGGAGCGCCCGGCAGGATAATGAATGCATGGGGCATGTGGCATGACGCCAACCCGGCAGAGCAGAAGGCCCGGATTGTTCAGGTGGAGTCCCGCGCATCCAACACCGCGTCAAAGGCGGACCTGTGGGTGGCGCCGAACCCTGGAACCGATACTGCGTTGGCCCTGGGGCTCGCCCATGTGATCATCAGATCAGGAAGGTATGACAAGGGGTTTTTGTCCGAGCACACCTTTGGATTCGACGACTGGCAGTCGCTGGATGGGATGGTTCGAACCGGTTTCAAGACGATGGTTCTCAAAGACTATTCTCCTGAGCAGGTCTCCCGAATTACCGGACTCAAGCCGGGCGTGATCGTGAAACTGGCTGCAAAATTTATGGGTGCCAAGGCCCCCGTCGCCATTTATGGAAAAGACAAGAATGAACTGAACGGCAGCCTGTATGGGTTTATGGCCGTTCAAAGCCTGAACGCCCTTGCAGGGAGGATCAATCGACCGGGGGGGGTACTTCTGCCTGACCCGCTTCCCCTGAGCCCCCTGCCTGAGGTTGCCCCGGATCATATCGCGAGGGAGGGTCTCAAGAAGCCGAGACTCGATCAGGCGGGCACCAAAAAGTATCCATTCACCCACAGTCTGATCCATAAATTTGCAGATGCCATCAACCGCAGTCCCAGATCACCGATCGACACACTCCTGGTATTCTCGGCCAATCCCGCATTTACCCTCCCTGACGCGGGCAGCTTCAGGCGTGCACTGACAAAGATTCCATTTATCATCAGTTTCTCCCCCTATCGGGATGAGACAGCCAATATGGCTGACCTGATTCTTCCGGACTGCACCTATCTCGAGAAAATGGATGACATTGTGTGGCCTGTGGGGCTGCAATATCCCTCCTACGGTGTATTAAAACCGGTGGTCAAGCCCATTTACGACACACGAAACAGCGGGGATACCATTATGGCGCTGGCCAATGCGATCGCTGAATCGGTCGGCTCGGCCTTTCCATGGAAAAGCTTCGAGGATGTATTGAAAGAGCGGGCAAAAGGGCTTTTTGATGCGGGCGGCGGATTAACCGCCTTTAATGCCAAGTCGCCCGCCTGGAAATACCCGGCTGCGGGAAAACAGGCCGAATCGGACCATAAATCCTTTGACGACATGTGGAAGAAGCTGGTTCGCGGAGGCATCTGGTATCGTCCGGTAGGCCAGCCGAGAGACTGGTCAGGGCTTTTCAAAACCCCCAGCGGCCGGTTCGAATTTTACAGTCAGCACATCGAACAGGCGATCCGGGGCGGCTCGGCCAAGGATATGGGGATTGCGATCCGGGGTGACGAGGCCTGCATGGCCCATTATGCCGCCGCAAAAGGAGACGATCGCTCTGCCTATCCGCTGACCATGCTCCCATATGGGATGATCAATCTGGCCAGTGGGTGGATACCGAGCCCGCCGTTCCTGTACAAGACCATTTTTGACCACCAGCTCTTGAAGGATATGTCTTTTGCCGCGATCAATCCGAAAACCGCTGCAAAATACGGTTTCAAACAGGGCGATCTGGTGACTGTCCAATCTCCTGTCGGAGAGGTGCGGGCCCGCGTGGATATCTTTGAAGGGGCCATGCCCGGTATTGTGTACATGCCCTTAGGTTTCGGACACACCGGCTACGACGAATTCCTGAAGGGAAAGGGGGTGAATCCCCATGCCGTTGTCCAGGCAGGGGAAGACCCTGTCAGCGGCTATCCGATCTGGTGGAATACGCCGGTGAAGCTGGTGAAGGCGTGATGATGGATACGGGGGACAGCCGATTTGGTAAATCCCGTCTTCAAGAGGTACCGGATATTCGGTATCCGTGGCGTATTTCATTTCCGTGTTTTATACGAGTCTTGTTGACGTCTTTCAATTCCAAATTTCGAGTTTCAAGTTTCATATGAGTGAGGTAACTCATGAAAAAAGAAAATGACCAGGGGAAAGTCGACCAAAAATATGGCATGGTCATCGATCTTGACAAGTGCACCGGGTGTGGGACATGCATGGTTGCCTGTGCGGCCGAAAACAATGTTTCCGTAAGGCCGGACCAGTCAGACAAGGAACGCACCATAACCTGGATGCGTCTTTACAAGATTACCAATGGAAAAGAGTTCCCCGATTCCGAGGTCAGCTATTTCCCCAGACCCTGCATGCAATGCGATCACCACCCCCCATGTGTTTCGGTATGTGTGTCGACCGCTACGAGACTGGACACCCACACCGGTATTGTCAGTCAGATATATACCCGATGTATCGGTTGCCGGTACTGCCAGGCGGCGTGCCCTTACGGCGTCAGATATTTTAACTGGTGGGACACCTATTTTCCAAAAGACAAGGGCCTGGAACGGTACCTCTCTCCTGAGGTGTCGCCCCGCATGCGGGGGGTGGTGGAAAAATGCACGTTCTGCCATCACCGGCTGATGCGGGCAAAAGAGCAGGCCTATGCCGAAGACAGGCGGGAGATTGAAGAAGAGGAGTATCAGACCGCCTGCACCCAGGCCTGTCCGGCCAACGCCATCACTTTCGGAGATCTTAACAATCCCGAACACGAGGTTTCCAAGCTCAGCAAGCACCCGTTCGCCTTCAGACTCTTGGAACGGCTCGGTACAGAACCCAAGGTCTACTATCTTTCCAGCAGGGATTGGGTCCGCAAATTAGGCGACAACTTCCTGCCCGGTGAATACCAGCCCGTGGTCAATAAAACCTGGGCAAACCAAAACTGGTCCACCAAGCCGGGACGCGATACGTTTAGTCTTTAGATGTCAGGAGGATGCGTAATGGATTCCCCATTGTTACCGCAAGGAGTTAAGAGATGTTCGACATGGGCCTTTTTCTTCTGGACCCTGCCGTGGTTGGCCCTCTTGGCGTGGGGCGGCCTCTCCGCCTTTCTCTGTCTCTGGAAAGGCTTGAACCAGACAAACATGAGCAATGTCTTTGCATTTGCTCTCTGGATCGTATTTGATCTGGCCGTGATCGCGCTTGGCGCAGGCGCCTTTTTTACCGGATTTCTGACCTATATCATCGGAAAAAAGGAATTGAAAAATATCATTAACACCGCGGTGATCATCGGCTTCATCTGTTATTCAGGCGCCATGGCCATGCTGGGGATCGACATCGGCCAGCCGATCAGGGGATGGTTCATCTTCTGGCATGCCAATATCCACTCCATGTTGGTGGAGGTGTCTTTCTGCATCACCTGCTATCTGATGGTCTTGGCCATCGAATTCATCCCCATCATTCTGGAAAACCGGAAGCTGGAAGAAATCAAGGAACTCAGGCTGTTCGGACATAACCTCCATGAAATCATGGCTGTCTTCGCCGCAACCGGCACCTTTCTGTCGTTCTTTCACCAAGGATCTTTGGGCGGCATGTTCGGCGTCATGTATGCCAGGCCCTTTGCCGCCAGGGAAGGCTTTTATATCTGGCCATGGACCTTTTTTCTGTTTGTGCTTTCCGCCATTGCCTGCGGTCCCCTCTTCACCATCCTCTGCACCAAGTTGACCGAATTCCTAACCCGCAAAAAATTGGTACCTGACAGCGCCATTCAGCTCCTGGCAAAGATCTCGGCATGGCTTCTTTCACTCTATATTGTACTCAAAATATTTGATTACTTAGGCTGGATCTACGGTATTGTTCCGCGGGCGGGCCTGACATTCGAAAGCTTTTTCAGAGAAGGGCCGTACGGCATGTGGCTGGTGGTGCTGGAAATGGTATTCTGCGGTATTCTCCCCGCCATCATTCTCATGGTCCCCCAGGGGAGGAAAAACCAGGCCTGGCTCATTTTTGCCGCCTTGTTGACCTGCACCGGAATCGTATTGAACCGCTTTCTGTTTATTGTTGTCACTCTGGCCGTGCCTGTCATGCCGTTTGACAGATTCTGGAGTTATCTCCCCACGTGGCAGGAATGGGGCATCGGACTGGCCGTTGTGGGATACGGCTTCCTGGTCTTCTCATTGGCTTACAGGTACCTACCCGTGTTTCCCAAGGAAAGGGAGTTGAATCCCGTCCCGGAATCATAAAAACTCAGAATAAGGGCCGGCCCTTATAAGGAGCGATACCATGACACCGTTTTCATTTGAATGGCAGTGGAACATTGAATATCTGATATTTTTCGGCCTTCTCTACATTGCGCTGGGCATTATTGGTGCCGGCATTACCGTTGCCGTGATAAAGACCGGGCTGCAGGCATTGGGGTTCATGCGGGAACGGCATTTCCATTAGAAGAAAGTTACCGGAGAGATTGAGGAATTCTGGAAGTGATCAGTCCGCAATTTCTCAACTCTCCCAATTCCGTCCACAAATCATCCCCGTACCATTTCCCAAAGCTCCAGGGCTGCGCAGTTTTTTACTGATGTCAATTCCTCAATTCCTGAAATTCCTCGATTCGATTTAGGCAACTCACAATTCCTTATTCATATCTGCAGCAAGCCATGCATATATTTCTCCTGATGTCATGCCTGACTGATTGACACCGACAAGGCCACCTGCTACCATGTTCGTCCGGTGGAAGATTAACATCATGCACCCATTCAATATCTGGAATCTTATATCACACCATGCCTGTTTACGAATATCAGGCCTTTGACAGGACAGGGAAAAACAAGAGCGGAATCATCGACGCCGACAGCCCGATGGCGGCACGCCAAAAGCTGAGGGGATCCGGTGTCTTCCCTATCGCACTAAAAGAAACATCGAGCGATCTTAAGGAAAAGGCACCCGGATATTCGCCCGTCTCAACCTTTTTCAAACGGGTCAAGCCCGGAGAAATTTCTGTCGCCACCCGGCAGCTGGCCATTTTGCTGGGTGCTGGAATCACTCTGGTCTCTTCCCTGGACGCGCTCATCTCCCAGGTTTCCAGCCCCCTTCTAAAGAAGATTCTGGCCCAGACAAAAGAGTCCGTGAATGAAGGAAACAGCCTGGCCGTTTCATTGGCCCAGCACCCGAAGATCTTTTCCGAGATCTATGTCAACATGGTGAAGGCGGGGGAGGAATCCGGTTCGCTCGACCTGGTTCTTCATCGTTTGGCAGAATTGACTGAGCATCAGCAGGCCCTGAGAGGACGGCTTAAGGCGGCCTTGGCATACCCGGTATTCATGATCTTTATTGGAGTCCTCGTACTTTTTTTCCTGATCACTTTCATCGTCCCCAACATCACCAAGATATTCGATGACATGCATCAGGTCCTCCCCCTTCCGACCCTGATACTCATCGGCGTCAGCAGTTTTTTCAAATCTTTCTGGTGGCTGGTGGCGGGTGGGGTTGCATTCGGATTTTTACTGATGAGAAGATTCATCCGGACGCCCGGGGGAAGACGTCTGTGGGACCGGATCAAACTGGGCGCCCCTTTGATCGGTTCACTCAATACCAAATCCGCAATGGCGCGGTTTTCCAGGACATTGGGCAGCCTGCTTCAGAACGGTGTCCCGCTTCTCTCCGCCCTCGGGATCGTCAGAAACATCGTCAACAACACGCGCATTGCCGAGGCTATCGATGACGCCATAGACGATATCCAGTCAGGGAGGGGACTTGCGGCTTCTCTTTCCAAGAGTCGTTGGTTCCCGCCTATCGCCATACAGATGATCTCAGCAGGAGAGCAAAGCGGGGAAGTGGAGGGGATGCTCAACAAGATTGCCGATATTTTTGAAGGGGAAGTGGAATCACAAGCCCTCGCCATGACCTCCATGCTCGAACCGGTCATGATTCTGGCTATGGGCGTCACCGTAGGGTTTGTGGTTATTTCCATCCTTCTTCCTATCTTTGAGATGAACCAGATGATACGGTGAGGCATTACATCAATCATAGAAGATCCTTGAATGTTACGCGAATAAGGTTCGGTGTTTGGCGGCTGTTCGCAAGTAAGGATATTGAGCCCTTTCTTTACTTCAACCGGCAGGTGTTTGGCATTTTAAGTTCCTGAATTCCTGGATCCATGTAAAAAGCGCTTTTGCATCGGCATCTCAATCGATATTGACATCTTGGTTATTCACGGACACTGATGGGAGGAAAAATTGTTTGAGCAAAAACGGGGTAACACGGGTTTTACCTTGATTGAACTGATGGTGGTCATCGTAATTCTTGGAATTCTGGCAGGTCTGATTATTCCCAGAATCATGGGACGGCCCGAAGAGGCCAGGCAGATGAAGGCCCAGGTACAGATCGAGAGCATAGAGACCGCGCTCAGGCTATACAAGCTGGATAGCGGGTCGTATCCTACCACCGACCAGGGGCTTCAGGCCCTTGTGGAGGCCCCCACAGTGGGAGAACTTCCAAGGGCCTGGCGCGAGGGGGGGTATCTGGAAAAGGGAAAGGTCCCCAGGGATCCCTGGGGCAATGAATATGTCTATCTGAGCCCCGGCGTCCACGGGGAATACGATCTTTCTTCATTTGGCGCCGACGGGCAACCGGGTGGGGAAGGCAAGGACAAGGATATAAATAGCTGGGAACTGGATTAGTGGGGCGGAGAAAAGGGATCGGGGGGCGGATATCGGAATGACCGTCCAGAACCCCTCTACAGAGGAGGGCCGGTGATGTTTCCCGGCAACAAAGGGTATACCCTTATCGAACTCGTTGTGGTGATTGTCATGATCGGCATCGTCCTCACCTTCGCTGCCCCCCGATTGAATAATGCCCTTCTCAACGACCCGCTGAAGAGCGTTGCCCGCAAGATGATCGGCATGATCCACGATTTGAGAAACGAGGCCGTTCGGGAACAACAGGCCTACACGCTCCATTTGGATCTGAATTCCAATAAATGCTGGACAACCTGGGCCTCAATGACCCTTGAGGAACAGGCGTTGGCCCGGGAACAGGCGCCCTCCCTCCCCAGGAATGTGCGTATCCGGGATGTCTGGATAAAGGGGGAAGGGAAGATCGTCGAAGGAGAGGCCCCCCTCCTGTTTACGCCAAAGGGATATACCCGGATGTCGGCCGTCCACCTCCGTTCGCAGGACAGCAGGGAAATCACCCTGGAGCTGAATCCTTTCATAAGCAAGATAAACATCCTTGATAAATATGTGGAGTTTGATTGAGGGTTGAGAAATTGAAAGATTCAGGGATTCAGGGATTGGGGGATTGGGGGAGTCGTGCGCTGCCGAATCTCAAATTTCAGCGCTCACCCGGCTTCACCCTTCTGGAGGTGATGATCGCCCTGGCCGTTATCTCGATTGCCCTCATGGCGCTTCTCGGCTCCCAGTCGCAGGGTCTCTTCCTGGCCAACGAATCGCGATTCAACACCACTGCCAGCCTCCTGGCCCAGGGGAAAATGGCCGAGATCGAAACCATTACGGATCATCAGGACCTGGCCCCTGATTCCGGAAATTTCGGTGATGAATTTCCTGATTACGCCTGGCAGGTGTCCATAGATAACGTCTCATTTGAAGGGGCAGGTAAGATCTCGGAACGTCTCAAACAAATCGATCTGGAGGTCCGTTTTTTACCGGACAACCGTTATCGCTATCGACTCAGGTTGTACCGGTTTTTTCCATAGGCGGCCACTGCCTGAATTTTGAGAAGGGATGATAAGGGATCTTCTGCAGTCTAAAGAAGTGGATGGGCCAAAAATTCTTCGGTGCAAGAGGCGTCCATGGCCCGACCCGTCATCGGTAACCGGTATCGGGAATCCGGCAACCCGTATTTTTGTGTGCATATGAAAAGAATTGGAACCGCAGAAAACCCGAACTCGGCAGGGGGATTCACCCTTCTGGAGATCCTCATCGCCGTATTCCTATTCGCCCTCATTATCTCTGCCGTCCTTACGGCGTATAGAGGGACCTTGAACATTATTGATGAGACCGAATCCCAGGAGGACATATACCAGATGGCCCGGATTGCCATGGCTCGGGTCACCGGGGATCTGGAATCGGCCTATTCTCCTGAAACATTCCAGCCTTCGGAAACAGGGGAGGAAACCTCCGAACCCTCTCTCTTTAAAGGAGAGAAAAAGTACATAGAAGGTCTTCGTTGCGGAGAGCTGCGGTTTATCTCCCTTGCACATCTGACCTTTTCAGATAAAAAATCGCTCACTGAATCTGCCGAAATCGCCTATTATGGGAAGACAGGCACTGACAAGGATGTTTTGGACCTGTACCGCTCAGATACATCGCCCACCCGTGAAAGGCCCGAGCCCGGTACCGGCGGGCTGCTCCTGTGCAAAGGACTTTCATCAATCGATTTCATCTACTACGATTCAGAAGGCGAACCCCACGAAAACTGGGATTCGGATGAAGGCCCCTCAAAGGGAAGACTCCCTTCGAGGGTGTCGATCCTGATGGAATTCCCAAACCGGAAGGACCCGGAGCGGCCCTTCAGATTCATGTCCGCCATGGCAATTCCGATGGGGGGATAGCCTGATCCCAGGTCGAACCGGGGCCAGTCTGATATGGCGCTTGAGGGCGACAAAACGCCGGCAGTCCTGTTCTCTTGAGTTTCACTCCGTTTTAATGGTTGCGGCCGGAAAAGATAACGGCTCACCGTAGCGCCCGCACCGGATCGATGCGATGACCACACGAAGAATTTCAGATGCCGATCTTGGATTCCAAACGCATGAGATGAAGGCATGGCAACAATAACAGAAAGCACTTATTCACCAACCGGTAGTCAATGACATCGATGCTCGATAACAACAGGGGCTTTGCCTTGATCCTCACGATTCTAATCATCAGCCTTCTCGTCGTGGTAACGCTCCAGTTCAATCGGACCATGTGGGCTGGCCTGTATTCATCCGCAAATCTCCGTGACGGCATCAGGCTCGGTCTTATTGCCCGGTCCGGCACACATTGCGCCATGGCGGTTCTCTCGGAAGATGCGTCTTCCAGCAGTTCGGACTCCCTCCAGGAGGCCTGGGCGCGATCAAAAGAGCTTTCCCTCAATTCTGTTGAGATGTTTGAGCAGGGCCGTTTTCAGGTGGAGATATCCGATCTTTCGGGAAAAATATGCATCAACCGGCTGGTCAATGAAAATGGAGAATACAATGAACCCCGGAAAATGCTCCTTACCAGATTCTTGGGCCTGGAACGGTTCGGGCTGGAACCGGAAGCTGTCGGAAATCTCATCGATGCGATAAAAGACTGGATCGATGCAGACCATGAGGTGACGCGGTTCGGCGCGGAAAACGGTTATTACCAGTCCCTCGAACACCCCTATGCCTGTTGGAACAAACCGATGGACTCCCTGGGCCAGCTCCGCCATGTCAAGGGGATGACCGACGACCTTTTTTTTGGAAGCGCCGATGACGGTGCCGGCATCTCAGACAGCCTGACGGTTTACGGAGACGGCAGAATCAATATCAATACTGCCGGTCCCCTGGTCCTGCGCGCCCTTTCAGACGACATCGACACCGAGATGGTACATGACATGATGGCCTATCGTTTAGACACAGAAAATGATATGACCGATCCCGAATGGTATCGAAAAATCCCGGGGATGGGCCATGTAACCATCGATCCCGACCTGATCAAGACCTCGAGCGACTATTTTGAAATCAGATCTGCAGGGATGGCTGATACCGAGTCTATGAGCCGAGAGGTGACTTCGGTCGTCAAGAGGGGAGAGGGATCATCCATTCAGATCGTGGCATGGAAAGCGGAATAATGCACGGCAACATCACAGGGATAGACATAAGTACTGAACACATTACGGCCGTCCGGACGGCAAGCGGGCTGAAAGGGCGCCGGATCCTTGCATGTACCCGGGTTCCTGTGGCCGATGGGAGCCTGGAGGATGCCCTCAGATCTCTTGCCGGGTCCATGGACCTCAGGAATGACACATGCCTCGTCACTGTTCCGGAAGCGCATGTTTCTTTCAGGAACGTCCCCATGCCGTTCAAGGACGCGAGAAAAATCAGACAGGCCCTCCCCTTTGAAATGGAGAACATGCTCCCCTCTCCTGTGGAAGACCTGCTGATCGATTTCATCGCCACAGATCACCATGCCGAAAGCGGGGTTCTGGCCGCATTGGTCCGGAAGGAGTTTATCTCGGATTATCTTGAAGCGCTTCAGTCCATGGGGATCGATCCGGAAGTGTTGGAGGTGAGGGGAACCTCCCTGGCTTCCTGGATATTGAATCAGGCAGGGACCCCTGAGAATATCCTTGTATTGGAGATAGGAGCAAAGAGGTATTCCCTGATCCTCTGTTTGAATGGGCGGATCAGCCTGATCCGATCCTTTATTTCCGTATCGGTCCCTTCCCCGGAGAATATGGACTCCTTTTTCAGGTCCCTGTGCATCGCCGTCCAGAATACAGTACACGCATTTACTTCCCGAACAGGGATGCCTGATCGTCCGGAAAAGATATATTTTACCGGGGAAGGGGCACAAGACCCTATCTCTGGGGACCTGCTGAGCCGGTTTCTGGACATTCCGGCCGAACCGATTGACGTCAGCCAGGACAAAAAGATCAGAATGGAAGAAAACATCGCCCGGAACTGGTCCCCGGCCCTGATGAATGGCGCACTTTCCCTGGCCTTGCGCAATGCGGGGAAGGAGGGAGGATTCAATCTCAGGAGAGATGAATTCGGCACGGAAGGGCGGTATCAAAGTATCCGGAAGGCGATCCCGAAATTCGCCCTCTTTCTTTTCCTGATCCTTTCGTTCCTGGTCGCCGATATGGTAATCGACTACCATTTGCTGAAAAAGGAGTACCGGACGCTGGACCAGGAGATCACCACCATTTTCCGGCAAACCCTTCCCCAGGTAACCCGGATCGTCGATCCGGTCCAGCAGTTGAGGGTAAGTGTTGAGCAGATGAAACGCTCGTCCGCATCAGGCCCCGCTGCAGGGCCCGTGGATACGGTGCTGGAACTGTTGCGGGAGATCTCTAATCGCATCCCTCCATCCATCTCTGTTGAGGTCCACCGTATGGTGGTGGATCCTGAGACCATAAGGATCTCCGGAAGAACTGATGCATTCAACGAGGTGGACAGGATAAAAAACGACCTGGCCACAGCAAAGCGATTCGGTCCGGTAAATATCACATCAGCCAATCTGGACCATTCAGGGAACAAGATACAGTTTGAGATAACCATAGACCGTAAGCCATGAGGATTGAGAAATTAAGAAAATTGAGGAATTGAGAATGCCGGAATGCCGGAATTCGGTGATTGAGATCTGGGTCATCTGTTCGGCAGGAAATCTTTGAACCATGAGGTTAGGAAAAAGAGAAAAACTGTCTGTTTCCCTGGGCGCGGCCGCTATAGCCCTCTTTCTCGTCGTCCAGTTCGCTGTCTTCCCTTTTCTCGATAAACGGGAAGCCATGAAACGGGGCATTGAGGCAAAATGGCGCGGGCTAAAAGAAATCAGGCTGCTGAAGGCTGAATATGATGCCTACCAGAGGGGGGCTGAGGGGATCCAAAGCCGTCTTGAAAGGCGCGCAAAGGGCTTTACCCTGTTCTCTTTTCTGGGACAGGCGGCGGGCACGGCAGGGGTAAAGGCGCACATCAAGTATATGAAGCCTTCAGACTCCCCGGGAGACGGCCGGCTCAAGGAGTCAATGGTTGAGATGAAGCTCGACAGGATCAATTTAAAGCAACTGGTGGATTATCTCTATCTGATTGAGTCGCCGGAACACGTCGTCAGCATCAAGCGACTTTCCATCACGGATGCCAAGGGCGCCCCTGGATACCTGGATGCCGTCATGCAGGTAGTGACGGTTGTGGATTCATAGACAGAATTGACACGCGTCCCTTAACGTCAGGCCTTTCATACACTTTGGGCACTTCACATTCAGCCGCTTAACCGGGTAAACCGTACATGGGAAGGGTTTTCATAAAACAAGGAAAATGGATCGGATATGTGATCTACACCGTGCTTTTGACCATCGGGCTCTTGTATTACCGGTTTCCAGCCGATAAGATTGAGGCCTATCTGGTATCCGAGGCGGCCGGCACAGATCCCCCGATGGTTCTCTCTCTGAAGGAGGTTCGTCCCGGGTTTCCACCGGGTATCCATCTTATCGATGCAGGAATTTCATTAAGGGCGGCACCCCATCAGGATCTTCTGCGGGCCAGCAGCATTTCCATTACCCCGGCGGCGTGGTCTTTTCTATCCGGCACGCCTCGGTATTATTTCAAAGCGCACGCTTACACCGGCGACATGGAGGGTCATGTCGACTTTGGGCGATATGCAACAGATGCCCCCTTTGCAACCTCTCTCAGGCTTAAAGGTATTCATATCGGAGATCATCCCTATCTTGCGCCCCTTTTGGGCCGAAATGTATCCGGGGTTCTGGGTGGGGCGATTCATTATGCAGGGCAACAAAATAGACTTATTGACGGCGCGGGTCAGGGGACGATCGTCATCACTGATGGGAGCGTCAAGCTGCTGCAACCCGTTCTGGGTCTTGACACCCTGGATTTCCATCGGCTTTCCATGGAAATGGCCATGAAGGACCGAAAGCTCTCCCTGAATCGCGTCCATCTCGAGGGGAAAGTTGTCAAAGGAGAAATATCCGGTGCGATTACGCTGGATACCGATCTGTCCAGAAGCAGGCTTGACCTGAGGGGGACCATGGAACCGCTCGGCGGGCTCTTTGGAAATACGAAGGGAGATGCAGCCGCCTTGAATTTTCTCCGACAGGGGCTCAAGAAACTGAAGCGTTCCTTTGTAATTCAAGGCACGTTCATGAACCCGGTATTCAGGTTTATTTAAACGAAGAATTCAGGAATTGGGGGATTAGGGAATTTGTCGAATCCCGGCGCTATTTATGAAACAGAATTTATATAATATTTTGTTTAACCTCGCTGCTTTCTCAGCCCTCAGTTACCTCGGCGTGGATATTTTTTACAGGACACTTTCCTTTCAGCTCACCGACGTTCGGACCTCGCAGACGGCAGAGGTGACAATTCCGAAGAGGGTGCATCATGAACGGCCTTTGTTGAAACATTTCGATGTGATTGTGAATCGAAATTTGTTCGGGGCGGCTGAAACCACCGCCGATGATGTGAAGACGAGAGAAATCCAGAAGGAAGATATCGAGGCCCTGGAACCGACCACCCTCAACATCGCCCTCCTGGGGACGGTCACGGGTCTTGAAGAAAACGCACGTGCGGTGATTGAAGATTCGGTCAAGAGAACACAGGGTCTCTACAGGGTGGGAGACGCTGTTCAGGGTGCAGTCATCCGGAAAATCGTGCGAGGGAAAGTCGTACTGCATGTGGGGGAAAAAGATGAGGTCCTCTCGATGGATGCGCCTGAGGAAGGTATGGGGGGACATGCCTCGGCCGGGCCGGCCCGAGGCGGTGACACCGTAACCCTGGCCCGGTCGGACATCCAGAATTCGCTCCAGAATATCAACCAGTTGTTAACCCAGGCACGCATTCGGCCCTATCTGAAAAACGGAAAACCGGATGGATTCATTCTCAGTTATGTCCAGGCCGATTCATTCTTCACTCAGTTGGGGCTTCAACGGGGAGACATTGTCAAAAACATCAACGGCAAATCGATCAACACACCCGAGGATGCCTTCTCCTTTTACAAGGCCATAGAATCAGGCGATCCCCTGTCCATGGAAATTCTGCGCGGGGGTCAGCCCCGGACCATCAATTATCAGTTCAAATGAGAGGCCCTATTCACCCCTTTGACATTCCCTTAAGGCGGTCTGACGGCCGCGCACCAAACAGGTTTCACCCAAGTCCCAGAGACCCCCACGGGCAGCCTTCTTCGCACGTTGCAGAGAAGTTACAGACAAAGCGTCTAAGAGTCTAACCGCTTACGCCCCTCTTGCCGTCGCTGATCATCGAACCGGGCCGAAGCTCCTCTCGAAAAGATCGCTGATGGCTCGGCGGCCGTCTTCCGTAAGGCGACGGGTTCCGGTGCCGACAAAGGTCTTGTGATCCAGTATCGGATCTTCCGCCATCCAGGTGTTGTTTTTCCAGGTGAACCAGCCTTTCCGGTCCTGGTCGTAGACGCTCAAGGGCCGGTTGAACAACTTGGCCAGTTCGACGGCCCATCCGGTGCCTCCCTTAACGGTATTGTCCGGCTGAATCCAGCCTACCACGATGACGTGGAAGCCGTTATTGACCATGTGAAAGATGACCTGGATGACCTTGCGGATTTTTTCGGACTTGGAAAAGGTGCGTCCCAGCCGGGTCGAGACGATCTCCATGCTGACGTTGCCCTTGTCGAGTTCTTCCGGACTCAGCACCCGAATGCCCGCCGTCCGCTCAGGGGCATTGCCCGCGTAAGAAAAATTGACCTCGACCAGACCCCAAGCTTCAGCCAGACGGCCGAACTCGGCTTCGGTGCCTTTGTGACCGCCGCTGTAAAGAGTGATTTCAGAAAGATTTGCCATGGGTATCTCCTTATTAATGGGGTTTTCCGGGCGACTTTTCAGACCCGGTGGGTTCCTTGGGGCCCCTCGTGATCGACTGGGCGAAACAAAACACCCCGTCGAGCATCGACGAGGTGCATTTTTATTATAATAAGATGTGTCGGGCGAAATTGCAACCCGTGTGGTTGTATTATTGCGGAGAACCCGAGTATCCTGGCCGTTTCAGGGTTCACGGGCCAAGGCATTCTCATTTTTCGCTCTCTGAACGGTCAATCGTTCGGCATCTGTTATCCATCCGCCGCCCATGGCCTTATAGATGTTCACCAGCGAAATAAAAAAAGCGGCCCGGGACTGGACATAATTGAGCTCCGAAGGAAAAAGCTGCTGCTCTGCCTGGAGCACTGTGGAATAGGGCGAATACCCCCCGTCATACTGGAGACGGGCAAGCCGCACATATTCCTTGTTTGCCTTGACAAGACGTTCCTGTGCCTGGATCTGCTCGACAAGCTTTTTGCGGGCGACCAGGGTGTTTTCCACATCGGCAAAAGAATTCTGAACCGTCTGCTCATAATTGAGAAGCGCCGCCTTTCGGATGGCCTCGGCCTGTTTGACCTGGCCGCGGATTGCCCCTCCGGTAAAGATGGGTCCCGTGACAAGGCCGGCGAAACTCCAGATGCGGGCCGGCCCCTGGAAGAGGTTGGAGAGTTCTGAACTGGCAAATCCAAAGGCCCCGGTCAGAGATATGGTCGGAAAATAGAGGGCCTTGACCGCGCCGATCCGGGCATTGGCCGAGATGAGATTCTGTTCTGCCCCGCGTATGTCGGGGCGGTTAACAAGCAGATCGGAGGGGAGATCCGTCGGGACAGGCAGAGGGTGCAATTGGTGAATGGTTTTGCCGCGTTCAACCTGCCTCGGATTGCGACCCATCAGGATTGAAAGGGCGTTTTCGGTCTGAGCGATCTGAGACTCGATCTGCGGGATGGCCGCTGCGGCTGTTTCGTACTGGGAACGGGCCTGCTCAACCGTCATCTGGGACACCTGACCATACTTAAAACGCAGTTCAAAGATCCTGACCGACTCGGCATAGGTGCCCAGGGTCTCCTTTGCAATCAGGAGTTGCTCATCCAGGCCCAGCAGTTGGATATAGGTGCCGGCCACGGAAGAAACCAGGGAAAGGATGACGCCGCGCCGCGCCTCCTCGGTTGCCAGCAGCTGGGCCTGGGCAGACTCGGAGAGCCTTCGGATGCGGCCCCACAGGTCGAGTTCCCAGCTCGCGCCGGCAAAGGCCTGATATGAACTCTGGGGATTCGGTATGATCGAAGGAATGGGCGTGGCCCCGGTCTCTGTTGCGCGTTCCCTTTTCGCGGTTCCGCTGTATGCCGCCTGGGGAAACAGCGGGGATCGCGTCTGCATGAGGATTCCCGCGGCCTGTTCGATGTTTGCGGCGGCAATCTTGATGTCCCTGTTGTTGGCGAGGGCCTCAGTGATCAGCGCATCCAGCACCGGATCCTGGAACTGTTTCCACCAGTCTATATTGGCGGTCTCTTGGGCCTCCCCGTCCGTGTACGTGAAGGCGGCGGGGACATCGAGATCCGGCCGTACATAATCAGGACCCAGCATGCAGCCGTTGAGCATTATAACGAATGCCAGTACCGCCAGGGCGCGCATATCAGTGATCCTCCGCCGGTGCATGCGGCACCTCCTGTGCCACTCCGCCAGCAGCAAGGGCTTTTTTGCCGGATTTTGCGTCTTTCTTGGCCTTGGATCGCTCGCTCATCCGGTCAAAGATATAGAACAGGAGCGGCACATAGAGCATGGCCAATGTGGTCTCTCCGATCATGCCGCCGATGATGCCGGTGCCGATGGAATGGCGGGCGTTGGCGCCCGCGCCCATGGCCATTGCCAGGGGGAGCACCCCGAAGGCAAAGGCAAGAGAGGTCATGATGATCGGCCGTAATCTCTGCTCGCCCGCCTCGATGGTGGCCTCCATGATCGACTTCCCCTCTTTGCGCAGTTCGACCGCAAAGGAGACCCTCAAAATCGCATTCTTGGCCCCCAGGCCGATCAGCACAAGGAGACCGATTTGGAAGTAAACATCGTTTTCCAGTCCCCGCAGCCAATTGGCTGTCAGGGCCCCCAGAACCCCGAAAGGCACCGCCATCATCACCGAACCCGGAAGTGTCCAGGACTCATATTGTGCGGCAAGGACGAGGAAGACCACGATGAGACCGAATACAAATGCCATCATGGAGGCGCCGCCCGATACCTTTTCCTCAAAGGCGAGCCCGGACCACGCAAAGGTATAGCCCTGGGGAAGCACCTCACCCGCAACTTCTTCCATGGCGGCAATCGCCTGACCTGAGCTGTACCCCGGAGCGGCATTCCCGTTTATCTTGGCCGCGGGAAACCCATTGAAATGCGGGAGCAAGTCGGGTCCTGTCACCCATCGGGTGGTAACCAGGGCGGAAAGGGGGACCATCTCGCCCTGATTGGATCTCGTGTACAACCGCGCCAGATCCCCGGGATCCTGGCGGTGTTTCGGCTCGGACTGGAGAATGACCCACCAGACTCTGCTGAATTCGTCATACTGGCTGACCGTGAGAGACCCGAATTGCGCCTGAATGGCGCTGTAGATATCATTCACCGATACGCCGAGAAGATTGGCCTTTTCCCGATCCACATCCGCTCTCAACTGCTGGGTGGTGGCCCTGAAGGTGCTGTTCAAGCCGGTGAGTTCAGGACGCTCGCGGGCCTTGCTGAGGAAACGCCGGGTAAGCTCGTCCAGTCTTGCGGGTTCACCCGCCCCCATATCCTGGATCCAGAATTCAAAACCGCCGGTGGTCCCGATCCCGGGAATCGCCGGCGGCGCCACGGGAATCACCAGAGCCTCCTGTATCCCCTTTGCTTCATTGTGCAACCCGGTCAGCACGGCCCGGGCGTTTTCAGCCCGTGCCTTCTTTATTGAACCATAGCGCTCCTCAAAGGGCTTGAGCGTCACAAAGAACGTCCCTGCATTGGTCTTGTAACCGTTGTCCAACAGAGTGTAGCCTGTAATCTGGGTGCGCGTTTCAACGCCGGGAAGATTTTTAAAGATAGCATCCACCCGATCCGCGACGCCCTCGGTGCGGTTGAGACTTGCGCCGTCCGGCATGATGATCGCGGCAATGACGTATCCCTGATCCTCATTCGGCACAAAGCTGGTGGGAATCACTCTAAAGAGCTGGATAAGTGCATAGACAAGCACGGCCAGGATGATGAAGGCGATAATCATCCGTTTGATGACGAACGTCACGGCGTGACCAAAGGCGCGGGTAATGGCATCGACCTGTCGGTTGAACCAGGCGAAAAAGCCGCGCGTGGGGGCCGTGGTGTGCTTCAGCAAAACGCCGCACATGGCCGGGGTAAGGGTAAGGGCCACGAATCCGGAAACCGCGACTGAAATGACGATGGTAATGGCGAATTGCTTATAGAGTTGACCTGTGGTGCCCGGCAGAAATGCGGCAGGGATGAAGACCGATGCCATCACCAGCACCACGGCCACCAGCGAACCCGATATCTCACCCATGGCCCGGACCGTCGCCTCTTTGGGAGACAAATGATATCGGGTCATATTGCGTTCAACGTTTTCCACCACCACGATGGCGTCGTCCACCACCATTCCGATGGCAAGCACCAGGCCGAAAAGGGTAAGCAAATTTATTGAAAAGCCCAGGGCAAGCATGCCGGTAAATGTACTGACAAGGGCCACGACAATGGCAACCGAGCAAATGATGGTGGTGCGAAAGCTCTGAAGGAAAAAGTATACAACAAAAATGACGAGGAGGATCGCCTCAAACAGGGTATGCACCACCTCTTTGATCGAGAGGCGCACAAAGTCGTTTGTGTCGAGGGAGATCATATAGTCGAGGCCGCTGGGGAAACGGGGCTTCATCTCTTCAAGGGTCTTTCGGACGGCCTGGGACACCTCAAGCCCGTTGGCCCCGGGCTGCTGGTAGACTGCCAGAAAGGTAGCAGGGCTGCCGTTCAACTTGCTGTCCACCACATATTGTCTCAGACCTACCTCGGCACGCGCCACGTCTTTTAATCGAACGATACTGCTGCCGTCCGGGTTCGCACGCAGAATAATATTCTCATATTCCCACGGCTGCGTGAACGGTCTCTGCGTCACCACCGGGATCGTCAACTCCACAGGTCCGGACGTGGGCTTCTGCCCGATCTGCCCGGCCCCGTACATGGCGTTTTGGGTGGCAACGGCCTGCTGGATGTCGCTGGTGGTAATCCCCAGCGATGCCATCCGGTCCGGGTTCATCCAGATGCGCATGGCCTGATCGGCGACGCCCATGATCTGGGCCTGTCCGGCGCCCGGCACACGCTTGATGGCATCGAGAACATAGACATTGGCGTAATTCGCAATGTAGTCGCTGCTGTAACGCTCACCTTCGGCATAGATGCCGATCAACATCATGATGGACGATGCCTTCTTCTGCACGGACACCCCTTGCTGCACCACGGCCTCGGGCAGCTGGGGAGTCGCGAGACTGACCCGGTTCTGGACCTGCACCTGGGCAATGTCCGGATCGGTATCCAGCGTGAAATAAACGGTAAGCACCAATTGTCCGTTCGAGGAACTCGTGGAAGACATGTAAAGCATGTTGTCAACGCCGTTTATCTGGGCCTCGATCGGCGCTGCAACAGAATCGGCAAGGGTCTGGGAATCGGCCCCGGGGTAGACTGCCGATACCGTGACCTGCACAGGGGTGATGGTCGGATACTGCTCCACCGGAAGGGCGGTCATGGCCACAATGCCCGCAAGACAGATAAGAACCGCAAGGACGGTGGCGAAGATCGGCCGATCAATAAAAAACTTGGAGAACACGGATCGGATTTCCTTTATTTGTCACTTGGTTGTGCCTGTTTCGGACGAGGTGGGACCCTCGGCTCCGGATGCATGGCCGGCATCATACGGCTTTGTGGTGACAATCATTCCGGGCCTGAGCATCAGACCGCCGTCAACCACCACCTGCTCGCCGTCTTTCAGACCTTCGAATATGAACCAGTCGTCTCCATGCCATTCTCCAACCGTGACGGGTCGCTGTTCGATCTTGGAATCCTTCCCCACCACCAGGACAAAGTGGCCCTTTGACCCTTGTTGCACCGCACGCTGGGGCACCAGGATTGCCTGGGGCCGGATTGCGCCTTTCAGGCGCGCCCGGACAAACTGGTTCGGATGCAGGATCCCGTCCGGATTATCAACATCCGCCCGGATGAGAAAAGTCCCGGTCTGGGGATTATAGGAGGGTTCGGCAAAAGTCATCCGACCTGTATGGGGATAGATTGATCCGTCCACAAGGAGGATCTCGATCTCATACTCATCGCTTTTCAGTGGACGCAACCGACCCTCGGCAATCTGGTCCAGATATTTCTGCAATTCGTTCTCAGACAGACTGAAATTCACCCACATGGGGGAGAGCACCGCAACGGTCGTAAGGAGGCTGTTCTGGGGATTGATATACGTACCGTCGGTCTGACGAGCCGAACTGGTGATGCCGCTCACCGGGGATGTAATGGTCGTGTAGGAAAGGTTAAGCCTTGCCGCTTCCACCTGGGCCCTGGCCTGGGCCACGGCGGCAGCGGTGGCCTGGTAACGGCCTGTTGCATCGTCAAGGTCCTTCTGGGAAAGGGCGTTTTGTTCTGTAAGGGGTTTGGTGCGGGCAAGATTCAAGCGGGCGGTTTCGAACGCGGCCTCCTGTTTGGCAAGGGCGGCCTTTGCCTGGTCCAGCTGGACTTTAAACGGTTTGGCATCCATCTGAAAAAGTATCTGGCCCTCCTTCACCACCGCGCCCTCGGTGTACATCCGCTTGTCGAGAAACCCGCTTACCCGCGCCTGAATGTTGACGAGATGGGAACTCTGGGTTTGGGCAATATATTCAAAAACAACAGGCACATCCTTTCGGACAATCTCCACCACCATGACCACGGGCACGGACGGCGGCGGGGCCTCCTTTTTGTTCTGGCATGCCGCCATGAGAACGGCCGCCGCCATGATCATGGGGATGATGAGCGATCTGACATACCCTAAAGGATCTATTTTATCTGTTTGAGCCATCGGTAAATTTCCAATTCCTTAAGGTTTGCACCTTATTCCCTTATCATTTGTGTTTCTCAGACACTGCGATTATTTTCGCACCCGTCTGGATTTCCCGGTTTAGATGGTCAAGCGCAGCAAAGCCCAACGGCCGGACCAAAAAAAAGCCGGTTTCATGCCTCCAAAAGGAATAATCCGGAAAACAGGTGATTATCTTTTAAAAGTAGGATAATTTCAACTAATAATATTGGCGTTGCGGTTCCATGAGTTTCAGACTCAACAATCCCCGGGCAATACTCGTATCAGAACATCCGATAGGGGGATAAGTGCAAAGCCGCTGACTGATCGTATCCATAAGTTCGGAGTCGGGAGGAAGAGTAAGAAGCTGCGCCAATCAGTTTTAGTTGACAGAACTCAAAAAAAATCTCTATATTTTTTTCGGTTTGATGCCTGCATAATAGTTGTGAAAAAGGCAAACCTCTCGAAAGAGTGGGACGCAAAACCGCCGGCCCTTGCGGGTTTGGGTAGCGGGGTTGCCCAACGTATGCCGATTGCGCCGGCCCAATGAGGTCACGCCGATACCCAATTTCTCGTGTTGAGGGACGTGTTGGGGTCCATACTGAAACTGTTTCAGCCTGGATATGAGAAGTGGAGCGCCGTCAAGGGGCAACTGGCGTAGAAACTATCTCAATTATGAAATAGGAAATACCAACCCTGAGACAAGGGATACTTATAGACAGATTGTTTTGACCCGCATCCAGCGCCTTTTTTCAGCACCCTGCTAGCCGGCCGCGAGCCATTGATCTGCTAAGGACTTCATGATGCTGACCCACTCTCCGAAGGTATTCGGTTTCGTAATGAATGACTGGGCCCCCATTTCACTGCTGTAGGCGATATCTTTGGTTTCCCGGGAGGTGGTGAACACCACAACCGGAATGTGCTGAAACGCAGGTGTGGACTTGATCTCCTTCAGGACGAGGCGACCGTCCTTGATGGGCATGTTGAGATCAAGCAGGATCAGATCAGGAACCGAGTCGAAGCGGGAGAGATAGTCCATGAGTTCCATCCCGTTCTCGAGACAGTGGATGACGCCGCGCGCCCCCGATTTCCTGAAGGCATCCTTGGCCAGCGTACAATCATCGTCGTCATCGTCGGCCATCAGGACGAGTGGCTCCCTATCGGTATTCAAGGCCTACCTCCCTAACATATTCACCACAGGAAAAACTTGACGGGATTTAGAGGAGATACAGGACCAACAACAGGTAACCGCTGAAGCCTGAGAGTTCGAAGCGCAAGGCCCGGAGCCGAAAGGTCAAGGTATCCGAACACCTTACTGCCGCTTCGGCAGACTGACAATAAATGTCGATCCTTTCCCCGGCACGCTCCTGGCTGTGATGACCCCGCCATGGCGTTCCACGATCTTCCGGCAGATGGCCAGCCCCATGCCTGTCCCCTCATAGGGAGAACTCCTCCCGTGGAGCCGCTGAAAGGGCTTGAAAATCTTGTCTAAGTGAGCCTCGTCAAAGCCGATCCCATTATCTTCCACTTGGATGTCCCAGAACAAACCTGAATCCGGGGGGCTGCCGTAGACCCGGACCACGGGCTTCCCTTCCCCCTGGTACTTCAGGGCGTTACTGATCAGGTTCTGGAAGAGCTGACGCATCTGGACCCTGTCCGCCTCAATATCGGGCAGTTCACCCACCTCCACGCGGCCCTCCGTTTCCTCACAGGGCACACCCAGATCCGCCACCGCCTCCCGCACCGGGTCCGCAAGATTGAACACTGTAAAAGGGTTCGAGTCGGAGGTGATACGGGAATACCTCAGGAGGCTCATGACCAGGGTATGCATCCTCTCCGCCGACAGGTTGATCCTCTTCAGGTAATCACGGGCCTTGTCGCTCAGGGAGTCGTGATGCTGGCCGAGCAGCAGGTCGGAAAAGGTCCGGAGCTTGCGCAACGGCTCCTGCAGATCGTGGGATGCCACATGGACAAAGTCCTCCATTTCCCGGTTACTCAGCTCCAGCATGGCCATATAGCTTCTCAGTTTTTTCTCCGCCCGTTTCAATTCGGTGATGTCCCTGGCGGCGGCGAAGACCCCCTCCACCTCGCCGGTTTCGTTTCTGTATGTCGAGGCATTGTACAGGACCTCCGTGAGGCTGCCTGAGATATGGCGGATGGCAAGGGGAAAGTCTCTTACAAGTCCCGCCCTAAATACCTGTTCATATCCCTCCCTTGCCTTCTCGGGCTCCGCAAAATAGTGGCAAAAATCCGTGCCAATGAGCCGTTCACGGACAACTCCGGTAACAAGTTCCGTGGCCCTGTTCACATCCAGGATCTTTCCATCCCTGCTGATGGTGACCAATGGATCGAGACTCACTTCAATGAGACTTCTGGCATACAAGGAGGCAGCCTTCAACCGCTCCTCTGCCCGCTTGCGCTCCGTGATATCGATGCCCATCTCCAGGATGAGGGTGGAACCGTCCGTGTCGGTGAAGGGAAAGTCGGATACCTCGTAAATGCGACCGTCCGGTCCGGCCCACTCCCAATGATGGGGGGCATGGGTCTTCATGGCAGAATATGTCTCACAATTCTCGCACGCCTCCTTTCGGCCGAACAGGAACTCGAAACACCGCAGTCCATTGGACTCTCCGAAACGTTCCCTGAAGAAACGATTGGCAAAGGGTACCTGATAATCCGGGGTCAGGAGCACCACGTAGGCCGGCAGCGTCTCCAGGACCTCGTAGAGCCGACGGCGTTCCGTTCTCGCCGCCTCTTCGGCCCGATTCCGCTCGGCAATTTCTTCTTCCAGGTCCTTGTTGATGATGGCAAGTTCTGCGGTCCGATCCTCCACCCGCCGCTCCAGCGTATTGTTCAGTTGCTGAAGTTCCAGGGTTCGCTGCCGCAGGTCTTCCTCTGCCTGCTTTTTCTCAGTGACGTCCTGGACCATGGAGAGAACCCCGGTAAAGCGGCCTCCTGCATCCCTCAGGGGCGTATTCAGCCAATCGCAGAGAATGATCCTGCCGTCCCGGGTGAGGTTCTCGTTCACACTGTGAGCGGTCATGTCGCCTTCGGCGATGCGATGGAGAATTCCCTCCACGTGGGGCTGGGCATCGGCCGGCACGATGACCTGCGCATGGCGTCCGATGAGTTCTCCTCCACGGAAACCGAAAATCCGCTCCGCAGCGGGGTTCATTTGGGCAAAGTGGAACTTCTCGTCATAGAGGATACACCCGATAGGCATCCGTTCCATCTGAAGGCGGAGCCGGGCCTCGCTCTCTTTGAGTGCGTCCTCGGCCCGCCTCCGCTCGGTCGTTTCAACAAGAGAAAACACAAAGCCTTGTACGTCACCGAAAGGGTCCTTCACCGGCAGAAGACTCCAGTCCCAGTAGGTAGTTCCCCTCTCTGGCTGGTCCGGAAAGACAAAGGGTTTATCATGGAAGATCGCCGGTACGCCCGTCTCCCGCACGCGGACGAAGATCGCCTCGTTCTCTTCATGGGGGAAAAGGGTGAAGTGGTTCTTCCCGATCAGGTCCTCGGCCGTATACCCACACGTCCGGGCGTACACCCGGTTCACGCGCACAAAGTTAAAGTCCCGGTCCAGGTAGGTGAGGTGGATGTTTTCTGCCCCGTCCATGACCGACTGAAGAATCTGCTTCTCCCTTTCCAGAGACTTCCTGGCTTCTTGGGTGGCCGCCTCAGCCTGTTTTCTGTCGGTGATGTCACGCTCGGAACCCCGACGCCCCTGAAAAGCGCCTTGTGGGTCCAGGACGGCCTGACAAACATGACCGATCCAACGTATCCTGCCGTCACGGTGCAGGATACGGAATTCCAGTTCACGTGTTTCCCCACGGAACTGCTCTCCATGCAGATGCGCCTCAACGCGTTCCCGGTCGTCCGGATGAATGATCCTGGAATAGAGATCCGGATCCTGGATGAACTCCTCCGGCGCGTAGCCGGAAATACGCTCGCACGAGGGTGAGACATAGAGAAAGCGATTTTCCGGGCTGCGCCAGTGCTCCCAGTCCTGAGTGAAATCCGCCACGATGCGGAACTTCTCCGCCGCCTCCAGGATCTCTCCCTGTGCCCGGCGCTTCTCCGTGACATCATGAAAGACGATTACCACCCCTGCTGTTTTTCCTTCGGCATCCCGAATCGGGGCCGCGCTGTCCTCGATGGGGATTTCGCGGCCATCACGGTGAATAAGGGCGGTATGATTGACCAGGTTGACGACGTTCCCCTCGCGCAACACGCGGTTCACAATGTCCTCGGCCGGGCTGCGGGTCTTTTCGTTGATGATCCGGAAGATGCCCTGGATCGACCGGCCCTTGGCCTCTTCGAGTTGCCAGCCCGTCAGGCTTACGGCGCCGGGATTGAGGAAGCTGATCCGGCCCTGGATGTCCGTGGCGATTACCGCGTCGCCGATGCTGCTGAGGGTGACCCGCAGCCACTCTCCCTGCCGGCGCGCATCTTCTTCGGCCCCCTTTCGCTCTTCCACCTCTTTGCGGAGTCTGTCTCTGGAAACCGTAGTATTCCTCAAGCGGTCCGTCATGCGGTCAAAGGCGCAGGAGAGTTCCCCGATCTCATCCCTATCCGCCATGCCGATCCTGTGATCGAGATGACCGGCGCCGACGGCCTCGGTTCCCTGTCTCACGGTCGCGAGCGACGCAGTAATGCCTTTCATGGTCCGGATCAGAACAACGGTGAGGGGAACGCCTGTGGTCACGAGAATGAAAATAACAAGCCAACTCACCCTTCGCTGGGTATTCGCTATCTCGCCATCGATCAGGGCTTCGAGCCGCAGTGCATCGGACAGCACGTCACGCGCCCTTGTCAGTATCCGCCCGATCAACCGCTCCTCCGCTTCCCTGGACAGGGCATAGCGCTCGGCCGGGGCGGGTCGTTCGTAGACGGCAACCAGCCTGAGGAATGCCTTCCTCACGGATTCGCTATTGTCCCGAATGCCTTGCAGGAGCCCCTGCTGGACCTTGTCCCGAAATTGGAGGGAGGCGATGATTTCGGTCATGGAATCGTATTCGCTGAGGAATTGCCGCTTGGGTCGATTCTCGGGATAGAGCATGTAGTACCTGGCCAGGCTGTTCAACTCATTCATGCTGTTCATGAGTTGCTTGGTCCTTTGGCCCTCATCCCAGGCCCGATCTATTGCCCTGTAGGAGAAGAGGAGCGCAAGGCCGGTGACCAGGGACACGAGCAAGGGAACCAGGGCCGCAAGCTTCAATTTGGAGCCGATATTCATTACCGTCCCCTATGTGCCGGTGATCCCGACCGCTTCAGGTCGCACTGCCTTCAGGCCGTCGGTATGGATGAAATATGTGAAGTCGGGAGGCGTCGTGCGCTTGCTGGAACTTCTCTTCCTGAACCAACGCGCCTGATCTTCCAGATTCACGATCAGACTCTGTTCCAGCACGGTGACAAACTTGAAGTCCTTCCATTCCTTCTCGAACAGGGGGCTTTCTGCACCGATGGCCGCGGCGACCACGGCCATGGCCTCTTCCGGTTTTTCTGCGATAAATTCATTTGCCGTCACCACGGCCCGAAGGAACTTCACGATCCGCCCGGGATGTGTCTTGACGAAATCCTGGGCAGCCACAAGATTCCATGTCATGGTGTAAATGTTCGCGTCGTGAAGCACGAGGGCATTGCTCCCAAGCCTGTCCAGGAGCATGATGGTGTGAGGCGTCCAGGTGCTGACCGCATCAACCTCCCCGTTCAGCAAGACATCGACCACCCTGTCTGCCGCAATGGGAACCATTATGATGTCATTCGGATCCACATGGGAGGTAATCAGGTAGATGTGGAGGAAAAAATGTGCGGTCGTGCCCTCCACCACGCCGACTCTCCTCCCCCTGAGATCACAGGGTTTGGAAATGCCCCTGTCCTTCCTCGCGATGATCAGGATCGCCCGATCGATTTCGCAAACCGTGGCGGCCACCGAAAGCGGCTTTCCTTCCATGGCGGCCAGGGCGATCGGTGTTTCACCGGCCGTGGCGAGTTCCGCCTTCCCCGCGAGCACCGCATCCAGCCCAAGGTGCCCCGATACATAGGGATGGAGGGTTACATCGAGCCCTTCGTCCCTGAAATAGCCCCTCTCGTGCGCAACATACAGAGGCGCGGAAGCGGGCCAGGGCGTCACGGCAAGGGTGAGTTTCTCAAGGGGCTTCGGATCCTCGTTTCGGCTGCACCCGACCATGCCGACAAGCATGACGGCAAAAAGAGTCAGCGCCACGGCGCCTTTCTTGATCACACGGCCCTCCTCGTTCATTCTCCGGATATCCTAATCGCTTTGCTCCTCCCTGCGGCACATGAAGAAATACGCCTCGGTCTTCGCTCCTCGGCGTGTTGGATGTAACACCTCGCAGGGTGATCACCGGATATAACCTTGCTTTTTCTGTTTGGAGTATGGGTGAAGCGGCCTTGGGTGTCAAATAAAATGTGACCATCTTGTTTTGCGGGAGAATACCCGGACGTCACGGGCCTCAAATGGGGGCCTGGGTCCGGCAAGGGACTGGACGTGGAGACAGGGATCCCCTGGGTGGGGCATGTGATTCAATGTGAAGGTGCGATTGTAGTCAAGGGAACTGGCGCAAGAGATGTTGATGGCCAGATCAGTATCCCCATGGATGCAATTGCTGCCAGTGGGTAAAATCCGTATGACGTGAAGACGGCAGGGGATATCCTGATCCCCCTTCATGAACCAGCATTCGCTGCCATGGATACGATTCCGTGACCATTGAAGGATAAGGTTGGTAAAAAAATAAACGGAAACCTGGCCCAACATAGGGCAATTCGGTAGAGCGGCTCATGTTTGAAAAACTGGGGAGCGAAGCGTGGGCGATAGGTGCTGTTGGATTCCGGTAAGGAATAGGTGGTAGAACTCAGATGCTTACCTCCAAATCCGGCAAAGGTATGCGGGTTTGGAGGCAAGCAGTCAAAAAGCGCTCGATACATTAACCGAAGACCTTCTGCAGGAAGCCCTTGGTTACCTTTGCATCGCCCTTGCCCAGGAGTTCCAGCTCACCGTGATCCAGCCAGACCCCTTTGCAGTTCCGGCATCGATCCACCATCACATTCTGATAATTGATTTCCTCCAAGTCGTGCCCGCATTTGGGGCACTTCATCCAGTGGGCATCTTTACGATGCAGCTTGGATTCTTCTTGTCGTTGCCGGTCCAGTTCGGAACGTATCTTGGCCATCCGTTCCTGATCCAGTTTCATAAAATACTCATCTTCTCTATCCGATGGTTCGTAAGCCATTGCCTGTTACCTCCATTTTTTCCTGTGATTGATGACCGATTCCAAGTTCCAGAACCTTAAAATAGATTAAAAGGAGTGTCATGTCAATTTTGAATAGCGTCGACCAGCTATTGACGCGGGCATGCTGGGCTCCGACAGAGGTTCAAACGACAACTTCCCTGTTGACTTCATACGGCCTTTTCCCTAAAGTTTTTGGATAGGGTACTTTCTTGAACCTGTTGACGGGTGCGGCTGGGGGTATCATGTCCTATGTTACTGCCGTATCTGTCGGAACCGTCAATATGAGGAAACGTGACTTGAAGGGATTGTCAGAATGCGCAAAACTGCTATTGTAAAGGACGAAAGGTACCTGAATCATCTGCCGGGGAAATGGCATCCGGAGAGCCCCGAACGGTTGAAAGCCATCTACGCCATGCTGGAACACCCTGAGATGGCGGGCATATTCCTGAATTTACCTGCGAGGCGGGCCACCAAGGAGGAACTCCTGCGGATACACTCCACCCGGCATGTGGACATGATCCTGGCCACCGCCGGAAAGGGATACCGGTCTCTGGATCCGGATACGGCGGTCTCAGAAGGATCCTGCGAGGCCGCGCTCCTGGCCGCCGGGGGCATGTGCGATGCAATATCTGCCGTTCTATCCGGAGAGATAGACAACGCCTTTACCCTTGTCAGGCCGCCGGGCCACCATGCTGAGCACAGCAGGGGCATGGGCTTTTGCCTCTTCAACAATCTGGCGGTGGGGGCCAGGCATGCCCAGATATCCCATGGCATTAAACGGGTGCTCGTGGTGGACTGGGATCTTCATCACGGCAATGGAACCCAGCATTCCTTTGAGGAGGATCCCACCAACCTCTACTTTTCAACCCATCAGTATCCCTATTATCCGGGGAGCGGTGCGTCCGAACAGATCGGAAGGGGAAGCGGCGAAGGATTTACCGTGAATGTCCCCCTTTCTCCGGGCAAAGGCGACGGGGAATACATCGCCGTGTTCGAGCGAATATTAAAACCAATCGCACTGGAGTTCGATCCGGACCTGATCCTGGTGTCGGCGGGGTTTGATATCCATGCCGATGATCCGTTGGGGGGCATGCGGGTGACATCGAATGGGTTTGCAGGGTTAACGCGAATCATCATGGGGATTGCCGATGCCTGTTGCGCCGGCAGGGTGGTCATGACCCTGGAAGGAGGATATGAACTGAAAGGGCTCAGCAGCTCGGTAAAGGCAGTGATCAGGGAAATGGCCGGGATTTCAGACCCCCTCGCGCAACAGGCCCTGACTCCCTCGGAAGAGGAAAGTATTGAGGGGATCGTGGGGAGGGCGGTCAAGGTTCACGGCAGGTTTTGGAAAAACCTGACCCGGACGAACCAGAAAATTGAAAAGTGAAGAAGGCATATTGAATATTTTACCACGTGTGTGGATATCACTTAAGGAGTGGGTCATGAGAAACCGTGGAGGAGTAGAACTCATAAACACAATGCAATTCGAATAACTCAAAATGATAGGCTGCAATTGTGGATTTCTGTCATGTTCACATGCATTTTTCCGGTCTTTTTCAATTTTCAATCCTCAATTTTCATTCTTCAATTCAACATCATGGGCAATCCCGGAAGGTTCGGAAAATATGGCGAGCAGAAAAGGGTGGATCGGCTGAGGCAGGTCAGGAGCAGGCCCTCAACGAGTGCGGTTGAGGGGGGACGGCCCGCTTCGAAATCCTTGCATCGCGGAAAGCAGGGCCCTTTCAAGACTCGAATCGCCATCCGGCCGGCCGAGGTATCGGACGCGGAGTTTATCCGGAACTTAAGCCGAAAGGCCTTCCAGCAATATGGTCCCTATGAAACACTCCTGCCGAACTGGTTCCTCTCAGGCATCGGCGCCACAATGGTGGCTGTTCTGGGAAGGAAGATTGCAGGGTACGCAATGCTGGAAAGAATCATGGGCCAAGCCGCTTCACCCCGGGTATCTGAACTCCTGGCCATTGCGGTGGAACCTTGGGGGCGAAATCACGGCGTGGGGGATCGCCTCCTGGCAGAAACCATCAGAAAGGCCAAGGAACGGCATGTGGAAAGGATGGTCCTTCACACCGCCGTGGATAATCTCTCGGGCCAGGCGCTTTTCCGCAAACACGGTTTCGTGGCGTGCGGAATCAAAACCGCCTTTTACCCGGAAGGTCAGGATGCGCTGGTAATGGAGAAAGAATTAAAAACCTGAGGCCCAGTCGCGAGACCCGGGAGCACCAGGCAATACAGCTGAGTCCGGCTGGAAGCGAAATTAAGCTGTTGAGTCCCGCAGCCGCGCTTACCCATCTTCACTTGTCAGCTTATCAACCGGCATCCAACAACAGTATCCTGAATCCAACATCCCGCATCATGTCTTGGACACAAGCGTTCCGGGCCGGATGCCCTTTTCGCCGAATTTGTCACAGATCCGGTCCAGGGCCGTGTTCAATTCCTTTCGCTTGAGGGATGCCCTATCCCGGCTGAAGAGAGAAAGTTGAGGATCGTCTTCAGGGGAGGTCAGCTGGCTCAGGGAGACGCCGATAAGGCGTATGGGCCTTCTACCCACCTCGGTTTTTCCGAGTAGACGGCAGGCCGCGGCATATATCTCTGCGCTGTCATCCACCGGTTCAGGAAGGGTTAAGGCCCGGGTAATCTGTTTAAAATCGGCGTATTTCACCTTCAGCGAAACGGTCTGTCCTCTGACGCCCGCGCGACGCATCCGGCGGGCGACCCTCCCTGCCAGGGAGAGGATCTCTCCCTTGGCCTTGTCCGGGTCCAGGATATCCTTGTCAAAGGTCTCCTCATGGCCGATGGATTTTACTTCACGCTCAGGGGTCACCTCCCGATCATCCATCCCCATGGCGAGATAATGCATGGCGACGCCGTGCCGCCCCAAGGTTTTCTCCAGTATAGAGATGGATATCTTCCTTAGGTCCTGAAATGTCTGCACCCCCAGCCGGTCCAGGACCTGTTGCGTGGCCTTTCCTACCCCCCACATCTTATTCACAGGCAAGGGATCCAGGAATTCTCTGATCCTCTCCGGAGACACGACGGTCAATCCGTCGGGCTTATCCATGTCAGAGGCGATCTTGGCGACAAATTTGGTAGGGGCCACACCCGCCGAGACCGTTAGGCCGGTCTCCTTAAGTACCTTCTGCTTGATCTTTAAGGCGATTTCCTGCGGCAGACCCGCGAGCCGCTCTGCACCGGTAACATCCAGGAAGGCTTCGTCTATGGAGAGCGGTTCCACCAACGGGGTGAAACAGCGGAAGATTTCGAATATCTGTGTGGAGATCTCTTTGTATCGCGACATCCTGACTGGAAGAAAGATTCCATGAGGGCAGAGACGCATGGCGGTGGCCATCGGCTGGGCAGAATGGACGCCGAATTTCCTGGCCTCATAAGAGGCGGACGACACCACGCCCCTTTCTCTGCCGCCCCCCACAATGACGGGTTTCCCCTTCAAATCAGGACAATCCCGCATCTCCACAGCCGGATAAAAGGCATCCATATCTAAATGGATGATGGATTTGTCTCTTGTCTCAGGTCCCATATCCGGGAATGCCGCTTCACTTTCTTATCTGGGGTTCGAGGGATCTTCCGCTGCGCCGAAAATCGGAGGTCAGAAAACCCTCATCCCGATCGTCCTGTTCATCCACCCATCCGGTTTCAAATTCTCAAGCGCCAAACCATCAGCCATCAGCTGTCAGCCATCCCATCACGGCCGTTCAGATAACAATACCCTGATCTCCAGTTGACGGCCACCCCTTACAATATGAAGCGTCAGGGTCTCTCCCACCCGCATCCCATTGATCTGTTCGACCAATTGTTCCATCCCTCTGACTGGATGATCATTGATGGCGGTGATGATGTCGCCCCCTAAATGAAACCGGACCCCGCCGATGGCCACCTCCCGATTTCCACCCCTCAGGCCTGCCTGATCAGCAGGTCCTCCGCGGATGACCTGAACCACCAGGACACCTTCCTGCACACTGAGGCCAAGACCTTTTGAGATATCGTTCGTGATGGAGATACCCGAAATACCGAGCCATGGCCTCGCCACCCTCCCCGAGGTAATCAATTGGGTGGCAACCTCCTTTGCCAGATTAATGGGTATGGCGAAACCGATCCCCTGGTATCCGCCGGAGAGGCTGAAAATAGCCGTGTTGACCCCGATGACATCTCCGTTGGAATTCAGGAGGGGGCCCCCTGAATTTCCCGGATTGATGGCCGCATCGGTCTGTATCAGGTCGTCCATCTGGGTGCCCTCGCCTGTCCGGATGCTCCGGTGAAGGGCGCTGACAATCCCGGTGGTGAGGGTATGGGTCAGCCCGAAGGGATTTCCGATGGCAATCGCCTTCTGCCCCGGGCGGATACCATCGGAATCCGCCAACCGGGCCACGGCGTGGACCTCCCGGGAGGGGATCCGGATGACCGCCAGGTCGGAAGCCGGATCCCGGCCCACCAGGGTAGCCTGGATCTTTTTTCCATCGGCCATGGTGACCGTGATGTTCTGGGCATTGGCAACCACATGATTGTTGGTCATGATATAGCCCCGGTTGTCGATGACAAAACCGGAGCCCTGCCCCTGCTGTGGAATGACCTCCATCCAGAAATTCATGCCGAGGGTGGTGGTGGCGATGTTAACCACTGCCGGATGGACCGTTTCAAAGACATCGATATTAATCTTCTCGTCCGCAGAGACCACCACTGGCCTGGATTGCCCACCGGAATCAGGGACATTATAGTCGAGGGATTGCGCGGTCGGCCGTGAATCGAAAATACGAGAGGGGTCATCCTTCTTGAACCACAGAAAGGCCAAAAGGATAATTACCCCTATCAATATGTATTTGGCTTTGTCACTTGTCATCGAAACTGGAAACCCTGGGAGAACTCAGATCCTGGGCCATTTGTCCGTAGCTCCTCTGGAACGTGCGAAGAAGTTTGCCCGTGGGAGTCCAAGACACTTCCGGGCCTCAGTACACGTTGGCATAAATGCGATGACGTACCCTGCCACCCTGGATCCCGGCTCCCGTATCGGAGTCCGGGACAAGCTTCGCCGGGACGACAAGAGGTCATTATTGCCGGTCATTCCTGCAAAGGCAGGAATCCAGGCAAGCGAATATCAAAATACGATCCAATTGAGCAATACGTCACCGAACTTATGACCCAGAGCACTTAGGTGAAACCTGTTTGCTTGCGGCCGCCAGGCCGCCTTGTCGCTGAACGCTTTTTTCGCCGGGTCCATTTCCACGATTACATTTCCAACATCTTTCCGTCAACTCAAATCCCGCCCCTTTTCCCTTCTTTGCTTTTTTCTCTGAAGTTCTAGACCGAGATTCCGTCGGGATAATTCCAAAGCGGATAACCGCAACCAAAACGGCTGTGTGCTGTCCCGTCATTCCGGCATGCCCTTAGCCGGAATCCAGTCCGCCGCATTTCTGGATTCCGGCCGGAATCGTGCCGAAAGATGAAAGGCCAAGCGTGCAGTATACCCCACCGGTGAAAGCATTTAGAATAGTAACAATTTTGTATTAAAATTATCCATAGAATACAAAAATGTTTTTGACGCTTATCGCTCAATTCCTCCTCAGGCCCATAACTCATTGATATTGCAATCTTTATAAATTGGAAGGTCCATGGCATATATGTTGCTTTTCCTATTTAAAAAAAATCTAGGAGGGATCAGAGGATGGATACTGGAGACACCGCTTTTGTATTGATGTCGGCAGCCTTGGTGATGTTCATGACGCCGGGCCTTGCCCTTTTCTATGGAGGGATGGTGCGCCACAAAAACGTACTGGGGACCCTTATGCAAAGCTTTATTCTTCTGGGCCTGATTACGTTGGAGTGGGTACTGTGGGGATATTCTCTCTCGTTTGGAACAGACCATGCCGGCCTCATCGGCGGACTGGAATGGTTGGGACTGAACGGCGTGGGCATGACCCCCAGCCCTGACTATGGGACCACAATCCCGCATCTTGCCTTCATGATATTCCAGTGCATGTTTGCCATCATCACCGTGGGGTTGATTACCGGGGCCGTTGCAGAACGGATGAAATTCAGCGCATTTCTCCTCTTCGCCCTCCTGTGGAGCACCTTTGTCTACAATCCCCTCGCCCACTGGGTTTGGGGGGTCGGGGGATGGATGGGCCGCATGGGGGCGCTCGACTTTGCCGGAGGAACCGTGGTGCATATCAGTTCAGGCGCATCGGCCCTTGCTGCAGCCCTGATTATCGGAAGGCGATACGGCTATGGGACCACCGCCTATATCCCCCATAACCTCCCCATGACCATCACCGGCGCGGCGATCCTCTGGTTCGGGTGGTTCGGGTTTAATGCAGGGAGCGCCCTTGCCTGTGACGGACTGGCGGTCAATGCCTTCGTGGTTACCCATGTGGCCTCCGGGGTTGCGGCCCTGACCTGGATATTCATGGAATGGCGCCACAGGGGGGAACCCACCACCCTGGGGGCAGCCAGCGGCGCGGTGGCAGGGCTGGTGGCCATTACGCCGGCCTCCGGATTCGTAAGTCCCATGTCGGCCGTCGTCATCGGCGGCGTGGCAGGGGTCATCTGCTATGGCGGCATACTCCTGAAGGCGAGGCTGGGATACGATGATTCTTTGGATGTGGTCGGCATTCACGGCGTCGGAGGGACCTGGGGGGCACTGGCCACCGGCCTCTTTGCCAGCACTGCGATCAATCCCAACGCCGCCGACGGCCTCTTCTTCGGCAATCCCGTGCAGCTCTGGATCCAATTTATCTCGGTCATCGCCTCCATGGCCTTTGCATTTGTCATGACGCTGGTCATCCTCAAGGCCGTCGATGCAATCATCGGCCTTCGGGTGAGTGAAGAAGAAGAGATCAAGGGATTGGACAACAGTCTGCACAATGAGACGGGATACAGCTTTTAAAAAAGGGGAATTCAGGAATTGAGGAATTGAGGAATTGAAGAATTTGGGCATCGGGGAATTAAGGAATGCTGCGTAATCTGTGGATAGGATCAAGGAGTGAATACCATGAAAAAAATAGAAGCCGTTATCAAACCGTTTAAATTGGATGATGTGAAGGATGGGCTGACCAGTATCGGGGTCAGGGGGCTCACCGTCAGTGAGGTCAAAGGGTTCGGCCGTCAAAGGGGGCACAAAGAGGTCTACCGGGGGGCGGAATATCAGGTGGACTTTGTGTCCAAGGTCAAGATCGAGGTGGTCATGGAGGCGAGTCTGGTGCCGGAGGCGGTCAAGATGATCCAGGAAAGAGCCCGGACAGGGCAGATCGGTGACGGCAAGGTCTTTGTGTATCCGGTGGAGGAGGTCCTCCGCATCCGTACGGGGGAGACCGGAAAAGAGGCGATTTAACCGGGTGCCGGATACCGGATACGGGTCGCGGTCGAAGCGAAACGCAGATCTCGGCAACAGCGGGACCAAATTCTGGTTGATAGCCCATCGCTCATGGCTGATAGCTGATGTCGAATGGCAACGCCTGGGACTTTCATCTCTGTGCCTGCATCCACATGAGATAAATCAACAATCATCAATCATCAATTGAAATGTCCGCTTTTGAAGAACTCAAGGAGTCCAGAACCCGGCTGATCTCACGCCTCCCTTCGTCCAGGGAAATGGGCGACCTGCAGGCGTGGCATACCGAGATTGTGGACCAGTACTTCCGCTCAAGTCTTGTGGAGAGCGGGGCTGGACAGCGACTGTTCTCCAACAAGACCCCGTTCGCCCTCTTGGCTGTAGGCGGCTACGGCAGAAAAGAACTCTCGCTCCATTCGGATGTGGACGTCCTGATCCTGTTCGGCTCCCACATCCCGGAACTGGCCAAGGGATTGACAGAGGAGATCCTCTATCCCCTCTGGGACCTGGGCCTTGATCTCGGATATGGGACCCGCACCATCAAGGATTGCCTCAGACTTTCAAAAGACGATTTCGAGGTCCTCACATCCATGATGGATGCCCGCTTTCTGTGCGGTGACTCGCCGCTTTTTCTGGATCTCATGGCCGGTATTCAAAAAAAGGTCGTTGCAAAAAGGAGGACCGCCTTTGCCAGATGGCTGGAAGACTTGCATCAGATCCGTATGGAAAACAACGGGGATGCCAGCGTGGTCCTGGAGCCCGATCTGAAAGAGGGTATCGGAGGGTTGAGGGACTATCATCACATCCTCTGGATCGCCAAGGCCTTTTTTCAACTGATGACGCCAAGAGACCTGGAATACACGGGCAAGCTCTCCCATAATGAATACCTGGGATTGCGGCATGATCTGACATTGATCTGGCTCGTTCGAAACCATCTCCATCAATTATCAGGAAGGAAAAACGACCGGCTCAACTTTGAATACCAGGAAAAGACCGCCCCGAGACTCGGCTACCGGGATCACAGGGACCTGTTGGCGGTGGAACAGTTCATGGGGGATCTCCATGCCGCCATGGCCTCTGTCAAGGCCTTGAACCGCGCCTTTGTCAGGGCCCATCTCCCCAGAGAGAGAGGCCTGTGGAAAAGGGTTGAACCCGTGGAGGTCGCAGAGGGCCTTCATGTCCACCAGGGGGAAATCGGCTTCGACTCAGCCACCGCAATATTGACCAAGCCCCTCCTTCTCATGACCCTGTTTGAAGAGAGTTCGCGAACCGGGTGCCCCCTCTCCCTGGAGGCGCGCAGACTGGTTTCAGAGTTTCTGTCCCTTGTGGATGAGGGTTTCAGACGATCGAAAGAGGCGGTCAGGGGGTTCCTCAAGATTATTAACGGCCGTCATACCTTTGAGGTCCTGATCCAGATGCAGGAGCTCGGTTTCCTGTCGGCCTTTGTCCCTGAATTTGCCCGGATCGCCGACCGGGTGCAATTTGACGCCTACCACACCTTTCCGGTCGGCCGGCATTCCCTCGAAACCGTCAGGCATCTCAAGGGCATCCATGGGGAGAAGGAGATATTCCTTCTGGATATTCTTCTGGAAATCCCGGATCCCGAGCCGCTCCTTTTGGCCGGTCTCTTTCATGACATCGGCAAGATCGGAAAGGAACACGCGGTAAGGGGGGCGGAGATTGCCCGCAGGATCATGAAACGGTTCCGGTATCCCGGTGAAGCGACCGAGGAGGTCCTCTTTCTGATCCGGCATCATCTCCTCCTGGTGGAGACCGCCACCCGCAGGGATCTCGGCGATGAAAAATCCGTTGTCCACTGTGCGCGGTTGATCGGAAGCCCTGAGAGGCTCCGAATGCTCTACCTCCTCACATGGGCCGATTCCAGGGCAACCGGGCCCCGTGCCTGGAACGACTGGATCGCCAATCTGGTGCAGGAACTCTTTTTTAAGGTCCTCAACATCCTTGAGAGGGGAGAGCTGGCAACCCCGAACGCCTCGGAAAAGGTCCGGGAGACCATGGATCAGGTTCGTCGAGAGCCGGCCCTGCTGGACAAGGGCGTGGACCCGGACCCTTACTTTGAGGTGATGTCTCCGAGGTACCTCCTGAACAGTACGCCCCGGGACATTGTCCGGCATATTGAAATGGTCCTGGGGATGAGGGACAGGGCGAACAAACATACGGGATATCCTTTCTTCTTGGAGGCCAGGGAGAACCCTGTGGAGGATTGCTCGGTCATCACCTTTCTGGCAGAGGACAGGCCCGGGCTCTTCGCGGACATGGCGGGCGTGCTGGCCTTAAACAGCGTCAATATCCTTTCCGCCGATATCTACACCTGGAGAGACGGGACCGCAGTGGATATCTTCAAGGCAACCCAACCCCTCGACACGATCCACCCGGAAGCTACCTGGGACAAGGTGAGACTCGACCTGGAGCGTACGTTCGAGGGGAAGCTCTCCCTGGCCTACCGCCTGGGCCAGAAGCGGGCGTCATCTGTTCTGTCGAATCATGAAAAGCCCTCCCGACCCCCTCAGGTCGTCATCGACAACAGGTCTTCTGATTTTTTCACCTTGATCGAGGTGTTTGCCGATGACCGGGTGGGGCTCCTGCACCTGATTACCAAGACCCTGTTCGATCTCCGCCTGGATATCCGGATCGCCAAGATCGCCACAAAGGGCGATCAGATCGCGGATGTATTCTATGTACGTGATCTGGAAGGGCAGAAGATCGCGGATGAGGCGCATTTGAGGGAGATTGAGGGCGCACTGCGGTATGAACTCCGCTGACCACGCCGGCAATTCTTGGGATGGAAAAACAGCCGTGCGGGAGCGGCTTCCCCCTTGAAGACGGGATCTGCCACCAGCCGCAAAACGTCCTGGCAAGATGCCGCTCACACAGCCTTTTGACCCCATGTCTGCCTCAGAAACCAAGCCTGGGTCTTGATTATTCAGATGGTTTGCTTTATGAAGGGGGTTAAATAGTGCTTGAATGAAAACCCCGTTCAGGCACTAATTGAATATTCAAGAATTGAAAATTGAAAATTGATGGAACAAAATTTACATTAACAGAACCTCTTCTCATATTTCACTGTTTCTTGATTTTCCGGGTTTCCTTCAGGCACTAAATACATCCTATCGAGGAAAAATTCGGCGGCCGAACAGCTCAAAACCCTTGACATGGGATGAGGGGATAGAAAGGAAATTGGCTATGAACGACGCTCCACAGAAGGTCACTGGTCTCAAAAAGGTAATGATAGAGGTTGAGGCAGGAACAGCGGAAAATGAGATGGATTTAACCTCCGGGCCCCAATTGTACGAACTGGTGACAGGGATCGGCACAGGGGGATTCACCCCTTTTGAATATGCCCTGCTGGATAAACACCCCGGAGATATCATCCAGTTGAAGGTCCGTACCCTGGGGAGGGAGGAGATGTTCGGCCATATCCATATGCCGCTTCCGCCATCGGCCATGGCCCTTGATTCGTTCTTTTTGAATGTCACGGTGAAGCAGATCGATGACGTCGATCAGACCGGTCTGGTCCAAGCCATGGCAGGCGCGATCAAATGCTGCGACGGGGATTGCTGCGGGCATCATTGATGCAGATCCGAGACCCGCCGTGTTCAACGCTGCCCGAGGAATGCCTCGATCCGGTCCAGACCTTCTTTTATGTTCTCGAGGGAATTGGCATAGGAAAACCGCAGAAACCCTTCGGCATTCTGCCCGAAATCAACCCCCGGAGACACACCGACCCCGACCTTTTCGAGGATCTCAAAGGCCAGATCATAGGAGCTTTCCGTAAGGTGTCTGGCATTGGCCAGCATGTAAAAGGCCCCTGCCGGCTCCACCTTGAGACCGAACCCCAGTCCCCGGACCCGCTGGATCATGTACCTGCGCCGCTCATCATAGACCGCCTTCATCCGCTCCACATCCGGCCCCGCCTTGGTGAGGGCCGCGATGCCCGCCCATTGGGAGACGCTCCCGGCCGAGATATAGAAATTCTGCTGCATCTTCTGCAAGGGCCGGACAAAGTTCCTGGGAGCGATGAGATACCCCAGACGCCATCCGGTCATGGCATAGAGCTTGGAAAATCCGTTCAATACAAAGGCATTGTCCGTAAACTCAAGGATGGAATGTTCCTTTTCTCCATACACCAGGCCGTGATAGATCTCATCGGATATCACGGGAGGGCCCAGGCCGGCAATCTCCGCCATCCGATCGGCCGACAGGAGATTGCCGGTGGGATTCGAGGGGGAGTTGATGAGAACGGCCCTTGTCTTTGGCCCGATCTTTTTCCGGATCTCCTCAGGCCGAAGTTGAAACCCCTCTTCCTCTTCCGCCCGGATCGGGACGGCCCGGCCGCCCAGGAAGGCTGCAAAGTTGGGATAGCAGGGATAGTGCGGGTCAGACATGAGGATCTCATCGCCCGTCTCCAGGAGGGCGGCGAATATCAGAAAAAGGGCGGGAGAAGTGCCTGACGAGACGAGGATTCGGTCGGGTTCAACCGTGACACCGTATTTTTCAAGATAATGGGCACAGATCGCCTCCCGCAGCTCGATGAGGCCGAGGCTGTGGGTATAATGGGTTTCTCCCTTGCGAATGGCCTCGCACGCCGCATCGCAGATGCACGCGGGGGTGGGGAAATCCGGCTCGCCGATCTCAAGATGGATGATATGCCGTCCCTCCCTTTCCAGCGCATGGGCCCGTTCAAGGATGTCCATCACGATAAAGGGGGGGATCTCACTGGCTTTTTTTGTTATTCTATCCATCAGATCACCTTATTCAGGGAATACTCAATGATCCCCTGGGCCCCGGCACTCATGAGCTGCGGGATCAGATCCCGAACCACCCTTGCATCGACAACGGTCTCCACCGATACCCAGTCGGAATTGTACAACCCGGCCACGGTGGGGGCATTCAGACTCGGAAGGATACGGATGACCTCCTCCACATGTTCCCGGGGCAGATTCATCTTGAGGGCCACCATGTTCTCCGCCCGAAGGGCGCCCTTGAGCAGGAGAATGACCTGCCCGATCTTGGCCTTTTTCCAGGGATCCTGGTAGGCGGTCCGATTGGCGATCAACTGGGTGTTGGTCTCCATCAGGTCGTAGAGGATCTTGAGGCCGTGGGCCTTGATGGTGCTCCCGGTCTCCGTCACCTCGACAATGGCATCCGCAAGGCCCGAAACCACCTTTGCCTCGGTGGCCCCCCATGAGAACTCCACCTTCACGTCGATATGTCTCTCCGCAAAAAACCGCTTCGTGAAATGGACCAGTTCGGTGGCGATCTTCTTCCCCTTAAGATCTTCCAGCCGCTCAATCCGGGAGTCGGCCGGCACGGCCAGGACCCATCGGGCGGGCTTCTGGCTGACCTTGGAGTAGACCAGGTCGTCCACCATCACCACGTCGGATTCGTTTTCCTCTATCCAGTCCCTTCCGGTCAGCCCCGCATCCAGCGTGCCGTTTTCAACATACCTGGACATCTCCTGGGCCCGGCAGATGGCGCATTCGATTTCTTCATCATTAATATCCGGAAAATAGCTCCGGCCATTTACATTGATCCGCCACCCTGATTTTTCAAAGAGATGAATCGTTGCATTCTGCAGGCTCCCCTTGGGGATGCCGAATTTCAATCTGTTCATTTCCCGTATACCTTTTCCGGATCAAATATTTTTTTCCCGACCACGATGACGCTGCCGTCACGCGCCACCCGCTGATGAAAGCAGGTCTCACGGCCCGTATGGCAGGCGGCCCCACCGATCTGGTCCACCCTGAAGAGGACCGTGTCATTGTCGCAGTCCGCATAAACCTCCCTGATTTTCTGAACATGGCCCGAGGTGCCCCCCTTGTGCCAGATCTCCTGGCGCGTGCGGCTCCAGTAATGGGCCTCTCCGCTGTCCAATGTCTTTTGCCATGCGGCTTCGTTAATATAGGCGAGCATCAACACCTTCCCGGTTTCAAAGTCCTGTGCAATGGCCGGCAACAGGCCTCCGCCTTTGGCAAAATCCAGCCTGATGGGGCTTTCTTTCTTTTCAACCATGATACACCTTTCCCAATCATATTTTTTTTAATCTAACAAATTAACACAGCCCGGAAAAATATCAAGATAATTTCCGAACCTGCCCGCCCAAATGGATCCTCCTGTCCGATATCCGACCAAGGGCTTTGTGCTTTGACAGAGGGCATTCGATATTCTATACTGCGCGGGCTGAACCGTTGACCAAAGCATGGGACTATCGCTACAAATTTTGCAGTCGATCATCTGGAGGAGCATATGGAAATAAAGAATACCGGCAGGGAAAAGGATCGTTTCATCATTGCCGTCAGCGGAAGGATGGATGCGGTAACGGCCTCGGAATTTGAAACCCGCCTGTTGGAATGGATTAACAGCGGGGAGATCCATCTCATCGTTGATTTGGGGGAACTTGAATATATCAGCAGCGCAGGGCTTCGAAGCATCCTGACCATTGCCAAGAAGCTGAAGGCGAAACAGGGGGAAATCGTGCTTTGCTCCCTTCGTGATACGGTCAAAGAGGTATTCGAAATCTCCGGATTCAGCACGATCATTCCAATCTGCGAATCCGCAGACGCCGCCATCAAAGAGATATAGCGCGCTGAACAGACGGACCTTCAAGGAAGGGGATTATCCGATGCCAGAGATATTCTCGCCGGCCAGGATAGAGCATCTGAAACGGCTGATCCAGTTTGTGGCCGGTCATGCGGAAACGGCCGGATTTGCGATCCATCGGATCAAGGAGATAGAGTTGGCCGCTGAGGAGGTCCTCGTCAATATCTTCAACTATGCCTATCCCGACATGGCGGGAGATGTTTCGATTACGTGTCGGGCAGAGAATGGCAGACTGATACTGGAATTTTCCGACACAGGGGTTCCCTTCAATATCCTGGATGTTCCGGCCCCGGATGTCACCGCAGATATCCATAACAGACGCGTGGGGGGGTTGGGCGTGTTTTTGGTAAAAGAGATGTCAGACGAGGCCTGGTATCGGCGGGAAGGAGACCGCAATATCCTGAGGTTGATCTTTCATAAACATCTCCAGGGGGCTGAGGGACAGGAGCGCACCGGCGAAGTTCAAAAAATAGAGAGGAGAGTGGTGCAACATGGCCGCGATAGAATTCGAACTGGATGACGGGGTAGCGGTGTTGACCATGAATGACGGGGAGAATCGGTTTAATCTGCCCTTTCTGAAGGCATTTCTCCACGCACTGGATCAAATCGAGGATACCGACGCCCGTGCGCTGGTAGTGACCGCTTCCCATGAAAAGATATTCTCCAATGGGATCGACCTGGACTGGCTGATGCCTTACATCAAAAAAGGCGACCGGGATATTGCCACAGATTTCTTTTATGCCATGAACCGTCTCTTCAAGCGGATCCTCCTCTACCCGATGCCGACCATTGCGGCCATATCGGGTCATGCCTTTGCAGGGGGCGCCATTATGAGCTGTGCCTTTGATTTTCGATTCATGCGCTCTGATCGGGGCTTCTTCTGCTTTCCCGAGGTCGATCTGGGGATCCCGTTCCTTCCAGGGATGATCGCGCTCATCAGTAAGGCCATCCCCCGGTACAAGATGGAGGAACTTCATTATACAGGGAAGAGGGCAACGGCCGAGGAGTGCGAGGCCCATCACATCATCACCAGGGCATGCCACATAGATGACCTCATGAACGAGGCCCTTTCCTTTGCAAAGGGATTCAACAAGCGGAGAGAGGTGATTGCCGAGATGAAACAGCGGATGTACCTCGATATTGTCCATGCATTCGATATAAAGGATCCGCCGGTGATTTCCTCGGGCATGTTTTACGTATGAGGGGTGGAACGACCCTGCAGCCAAAGCGCTGTGGCCTTGAGGAGATCGTTGTTTTCCTTGGCAAGCCCTTCAAAAAACGAGAGCACCTCCCTGATCGATCCGCCCTTTGCCTTCAGTACCGATTCAAAGAGATCAAAATGGCGGTGATACAGACCCACTGCCTGTAGGTACGCATTGTTGAGAGGCGCCTGGCCGAACCGGGAAAAGCGATCTGTCTTGAATTCTGTTGAAAGGCCTTTGAAGGTTTCCAGGGCGTTTGAAAAAATGGCTTTCCGCCGGGTCAGTTTTTCTTCATAGCTCAGGGATGATCCATAAAGAAATTCCAGCTTATCCATCAACCCATTCAGAAATCCGGAGAAGCGTCGTTCATCGTCCAAGGACGCCTTTGCCTTCCGGGTAAATGGATGTAACGGTCCGAAGGTGTGTTCGAAAAAGTGAACCGCGCCCACCTTGCCTACCAGGACTGCCAGACCTTCGTTGAATGGGCTCTGTCCCTTGAGATAGAGGGTCGTGTGCGTCATTTCATGGAGGATGATCTCCCCCAGATCGGGGGTGGTCCCCTGGATCAGATTCAGGGTGACAGGGTCCTTAAACCAGCCGAGAGTGCTGTACGCATCTGCAACGCCGATGAACGCATCCAGATCCTGGGCCGCGAGTCGATCCCGCTCCTGCCGGGCCCTTTCCCGGTCAAAAAATCCTAAGTAGGGGATATCCCCCACAAACGGAAACCACCAGGTCTTTTGACAGAGACGGTCTTTGGGAGAGGCAGAGACCGTATAAATGGGGCGTTCGGAAGAGGAGAGATAAACGGTTTCATAATTGTCTGTCTCTTTTAAGCCGAGGTCTTTTTCCCCGAATGCCTTAATCCTGGCAACCAACCGAAGCCGCTCCTGTTCATCAGGAGAGAGGGATCTGTCATTCAAGGCCGCCTGGATGGGGATCGAATCGTTGAGAATATGGAACTGACCCGCGGCTGCATGGAACAGATAGGCGATATCGCATCCCGAGCAGAACAGGATCAGGATGGGGAGGATTCGAATGATGCCGAATATTGTCACGGAGAGATTGGGGCCTCGAGAAGACCAGAGTTCATATTATTGGATTTTCCAAAGAGGTGCGGTCATGCGGTTTTTACGCTCCAAATATAATAGTATCTTGAATCCGACTTACAGATGGGGGTATCCACAATGGTAAACCCGTTGGACTCGATCATCTCCCTGAAATCCGCTGTTGTCGATCGCAGGGTATTTTCCTGAATCAGCAGTGCCCCATCCCTATTCAGAAAGGCGCCGACATCTTCATAAAAACGCCTGTGGACCTTCCAGTCTCTATCCAGGTATATAATTTCAGGGCTTCTTTTTTTGGTGGAGATCGTCTTGAAGTGGGGCGGATTTCCGACCACCAGATCCCATCTCTCAGAAGGCGGTATACGCGTCAGATTATCTGACAAATATACCGTCACCTTGTCTTCAAGTCTATTTAAGCGGATGGTTTTTTCACAGGCCGCTGTTGCCAGTGGATTGATATCCGCCAGGCATAAGGTATCGCAAAGACCGTGGGCCAGGAGGGAAAATCCGATAAAACCCGGGCCCGAACACCATTCAAAGATTCTCGGTCGAGGAGAAAAATTCGTTCTTACAAAATCGATATAATCCTGCCCGAAGCCGGCGCCGCCCCCATCCAGACCTTCGGTGTAATAGACCTTGATCCCATTAAACTCATTATAACGTGTGAATCTCGTGGTTTCACCCATCCCCACTTCCTCATAGGTTATCGTCCCGGGTCGAAATGCTCTTTGAACAGATGTGATTCTCTGAATATCACAAAACACCATCGGCTTCAATAGGCAACGGGCGGCGACTCTTGACAATTTCTTGAAAAGGGAATAATTAAAAGGGATAACACTTTTGGCTCCTGGAAAAACGACAAAAGGTCCGCTGCAGACGGATGCAGGAATCTTCCAAGGCGGGTATGCGTTCCAGGCTGGAGCGTGAGAACGGGACCAGGAGCACGGGAACGAGAGACCCGCTCAACCTCTAAATATTGAACCATAATAAGAAGGAGGGGTTCCCATGACTGAAGAGCAGGTGGGGGTAATTGTCAAGTTTTTTGCCAAGCCGGGGGTTGCTGCCCTGGAAGTAATGCACGGATCCATCAAAAAGGGCGATTTGCTGCGATACAAGGGTCACACCACCGATTTTACAGAAGAGATCGCCACCATGGAGGTCGACAATCAACCGGTTGATGAAGTCACGGCCGGAGATCTCGTGGGGGTGAAAGTGAGGGAAAAAGTCAGAGAAGGAGACAAAGTTTACAAGGTATCGGAGTAGCCTTCCATCTCTTTCATGAGCCTGGGGATCAGTTTTCTGATAACGCCTTCTTTATCAAAGGCATTTACCTCAGCGTATCGCGGGTAGTCAGGGTGATCCCGACTGAGAAGAGGTATTTTTGCCTGAAGCCCCGGAGCTAAATTGTCAAACTGCATGATCAGCCCTACCAGGGTAATTTCCTCACCCGGATACGCCTCCAGCCAACCGAGTCTTTTCATGCATTCAAACCGGATGCGATCCAGCAGAAACAGATGCAGATCCATTATGGCCATCTTCTTTTTTGGATCCAACTCATGAAATTCGAATCCCGAACCCAGTCCTTTGAGGCTCATGATCAGATCATACAGGTAAAAGGCGCCTTTATCTTTTCCCTGCGCCAGACAGGAGAGAGTTTTTAAGGAGATATCACACAGCCGGGTATCAGACCCGAAATCCTCCCTGAACCGGCTTGCCCAGTTCCGAAAGCCCCGTCGCACCGCCAACTGGAGCCTCCCTTTTTCCAGATCAATTACCTGCGACATGGTGTCCCCGCTCCCCCGGTTATCACTGATCCTCTTTTTCAAGAAAAGGGATGGTGAGCTGGTACACGCCGCCTTCCATAACCGCCTGGATAGGCCCCTCAGCCGCTGATTCAAACACCTTCAACATGGATGTATTGGTGGCCAGCACATCGGCCCTGAACCCCTCGATTCCTCTGTTCTTGGCGATTTTCGCGAGCATTTCAAAGAGGAATGTTGCAATCCCTTTTCCCTGATAATTCTCATCCACGACAAAGGCCACATCCGCATAGGGGATGTCGTGCAGGTGGACATACCGCGCCTCGGCAATGATGCGCCCCTCTCCCGGCTCACCCACCAATCCCACCATGGACATGGTCTTCCTGTAATCGATATTCACATACTCCTGCATCTTCGCGTGGGGCATGGTCTTTATCGGAGAAAAGTAACGGTAATAGACCGCGGTATCCGAAAACCGATAAAAAAGGCGTCTCATTTCATCCACATCCGAAGGTTTGATCGCCCGGAAACGAACGCAAAGCCCTCCACTGAAGAGATGGTCGCAGGCCAGTTCATCAGGGTAAAGGTGTCCTGATTCCGCCAGGTAGAGCTGGTCAGGAAACAATAGATGCCTTTCCTTGGCAAGCCGCACCAGCTCTGCCCGATCAGCGGGGTGGGCAATATCGATGAGTGCCAGGGCGCGCTCACGGGTCGTCCTTCCCGTCATGGAGGCGACCCCATATTCCGTCACCACCAAGTCCAGGGATTCCCTGTTGGAAAACTGGCTGGGGTAATCTTCCACCGAAATGACAATATTGGCTTGGCTTTTCAGGTTGCGGCTGGGCAGGGCAAAAATGGTTCGTCCTCCTCTGGAAAAGGCCGCCCCGCTGAAGAATTCCTGGGCCTCCCCCGGTCCGGCCCCCACATTCCCCTTCCCGGTGTGCAGGGCAATGCGGCCGGTAAGATCCACCTTCCGGGCCGGCAGGACTACAATGAAATGGTCATTGGCTCCGATTGTCATGGGATCCGCCACCACATCGATCCCCTGAAATTCTATCAATGGATTGCGGTGCAGCCAGCGCATCAGCTCTTCTGTACCGATCGCATAGGCAGTGACCGATTTGCCCAGGAAAACACCCTTGCGCCGATTGCTCACGGCACCGCTCTTGACCAGGTCCATCAAGGCGTCGGTAAAAAAAGGAGAATGGATCCCCAGATGCCGTTTTTTCTTCAGCTGGCGTGCCAAGGCATCGAACAGGGGGCCTACGGAAAAGGCGATGCAGCTACCATCCGGAATCAAATACGCCACATTGGCTGCCACCTTTTCAAATACCTCATCCACCGGCCAGCGTGGAAAATAGATGGGAGGCTCGGTGGCCTGAACAAGATAATCAAAGTCATCGATGTGAACGAATGTGTCGCCCAGCGTTCGGGGGGCCCGATCATTGATCTCACCAACCACCAATGAGGCCTGGGCCATGGCCTGCCTTGCGGCGTCCACTGAAGGCCCCAAGCTGCAATATCCCCAATCATCAGGGGGCGTGATCTGGATAAAGGCCGCGTCGATCCCGATGATTCCGGATTCCATGAGATGTGGAATCCTGGAGAAGGGGGTGGGGATAAGATCTATCCGTCCGGCGGTAATCGCCTCGCTGGCCACCCACCCGGCAAAAAAGGTCTTGAGCCGAAATTTCTGCGTGTTTTCTTCTGAAATGGATACGGCCTGCCCGAAACTCACCAGTTGTATGAACTCCAGATCGCGGAGGTTTCCGGCGTCGGATGCCATCACGCTTTTCACCAGGGTCCTCGGCTCTGCCACGCCGGTCCCCAGAAAAATGCTCATGCCGGGCCGGATGTTCGAAAGGATCTCGCCGGGCGTTACCAGTTTGGATTCCCAGCTCTTTTTTTCTGATACAGACATGGATACACCTGATAATTTAGAATTCCGAATTCAGGGATTCAGGAATTAGCATCAACAAAACCACCCCGATTCCTCAATTCCTCAATCCCTGCGCCATCACCACCCGGTACGCGCGGCTGTAGTCCTTGATCCGGGTCTCCTGTCGGTACTTCCCTGTTCGGGCGATGATGTCAAGGGCCTTTTGCGTCTGCCGGGGCGCCATTTCCAGAATGATCCATCCTCCGGGATTCAGGAAATCGTGCGCCCCGTGAATGATCCTTTCCAGGTAAAACATACCTTCTTCCCCCCCATCCAACGCCTGCCGGGGCTCATAATCGCGAATCTCCGGAGATAAGTGGTCGTATTCCGCAGTAGAGACGTAAGGAGGGTTGGAGACAATCATATCAAATTTGTCAACCCCTTTCACAAGGGGTTCCCACAGATCTCCCCGGCAAAAGCGGATTCTGTCCGACAGGCCGTGCTTCAGCGCATTTCGTCGGGCAACACCCAGGGCCTGTTCGGATATGTCCGTGGCCCGGACCGAGGCGCAGGGGATTTCTTTGGCCAGGGAAATGGCAATGGCCCCACACCCCGTACCCAGATCGAGGATCTCGATGGATGGATCTTCTATCGTAGAATTTTTTTCAAGGATGACAGCCTGTTCTACAATGATTTCGGTCTCAGGCCTCGGGATGAGAACCCTCCGGTCCACCGCAAAGCTGAGGGACCAGAACTCCTGTGTCCCTGTGATATACTGGAGAGGCTCGTGATCGATCCGCCGTTTGATGAGAGAACGATAAGCGGAAAGTTCGGTTTCGGTGAGCGGCTGGTCGAAGTTAAGATAGAGCCCCACCCGTTCCACATGGAGCTGGTGGGCGAGGAGCACTTCGGCGTTCAGACGGGGGTTTTCGATTCCCTTGTCTTTCAGATAGTCGCTCGATACTTTGAGGAGATCTTTTATGTGCCATGTCTTGGAAGACATTTAAGGCTCAGTTTCCGTTGGTCTTTTTGAGCGCGTCCGTCTGAAAGTGAGTAATCAGGGGGTCGATAACAAGGTCCAGCTCCCCTTGTAAAAGGGCATCCAATTTGTAGAGGGTAAGGCCGATCCTGTGATCCGTGACCCGGGCCTGAGGATAATTATAGGTCCTGATCCGCTCACTCCTGTCTCCGGAACCTACCATGGTCCGTCGTTCTTCGGAGATTTTGGATTGCTGCTCGGAGGTCTCTATATCCAAAAGTCGGGATCTCAGGACCTTCATCGCCTTTGCCTTATTCTTGTGCTGAGATTTTTCATCCTGACAGGTCACGACGAGCCCGGTGGGGAGATGCGTGAGACGGACTGCAGAAGCCGTCTTATTGACATGTTGCCCGCCGGGTCCTGATGAACGGTACAAATCTATCCGCAGATCCTCGGGGTCGATTTCCACATCGATCTCCTCGGCTTCCGGAAGAATCGCCACGGTGACCGCCGAAGTATGTATTCTGCCCTGGGTCTCAGTCTCGGGTACGCGCTGGACCCGATGGACCCCGCTCTCATATTTGAGCCGACTGTATACGCGTTGCCCCTCCACCAAGACGATGATCTCTTTGATTCCCCCGATGCCTGTCAGGTGCTGGCTGAGGATTTCCGTTTTCCATCCCTTCAGTTCGGCGTAGCGGCTGTACATCCTGAAGAGGTCGGCGGCGAAAAGTGCCGCTTCCTCCCCGCCCGTACCCGCCCGTATTTCCAGGAGGATGTTCTTATCGTCATTCGGATTCTTGGGGATCAGCAGAATCTTCAATTCCCGTTCTATCTCTGAGCGCTTTGCTTCTAATGCATCCATCTCTTCCCTGGCCAGGTGTCGGATTTCAGCGTCGGAATCGTCCAGCAACGATCGATTGTTTGCGATTTCCACCTGAAGCGCTTTGAATTCCCGAAAGCTCTTCACGATGGGCGCAAGCATACTCCGTTCCTTGGCATAGCTCTGATACGTCTTTTGATCCCGGATAACCTCGGGACGCCCCAGATCGGCCTCCAGCTCATTATAGCGCTCTTCAATTTCTTCGACTTTGGCAAACATCACCACACACCTCAAGATCATTTCCGACGCTGCCCAGAGGCCCTCACGTCCGGTCTTATCCGATGCGATAATCCCTGTGTCACCCCACCCTGCCTGACATTTATCAACACTCTGCCGGCAAAGAGGACACGGGTCGATTTTTCAAATTTCTTCCGGCGGAGGCACCATTGCTGGGTTCTTGCAGAGAAGGCGACCCAGCTTTTCACCAGAGCCGTCGGGCGAAACAATCAGGCAGGAATTGGGGGAGGAGAGTCTGAGGCCCCGACATCGATCCAGCCAACAGGGCGCCGTATCTTAGCCGGCAGCCTTGCTTTCGGACTTTGCCTGGTTGAACGTGGCGTACTTTTTTCTGAAGCGTTCTACCCTTCCCGCTGAATCTACCAGTTTCTGTTTGCCCGTAAAAAACGGATGACATTTTGAACAGATTTCCACATTGATTTCTTTCACAGTGGAGCCGGTCTCAAATTCATTGCCGCATGCACAACGAACAGTGGTTCTGTAGTATTCCGGATGGATTCCTTTTTTCATCTTTCATTTCTCCTCACAAAAATTAATCGCTCATTGAGCTCAAGAATTCCTTATTATCCTTTGTTCCCTTAATTTTTTCAAGCAAGAATTCCATGCTGTCCACCGGTGTCAGGGGCGCAAGGAGCTTGCGCAGAATCCAGATGCGGTTGAGGTCCGCCTCATCCAACAGGAGTTCTTCCTTACGGGTTCCTGAGAGATTGATGTCAATGGATGGGAAAACCCGTCTGTCGCTCAATTTCCGATCCAGGTGAATCTCCATATTGCCCGTGCCTTTGAACTCCTCAAAGATAACCTCATCCATCCTGCTCCCCGTATCGATGAGTGCCGTGGCAATAATGGTGAGGCTGCCCCCCTCCTCAATATTGCGGGCTGCTCCGAAGAAGCGTTTGGGCTTGTGGAGGGCATTGGAATCGAGCCCGCCGGAGAGAATCTTTCCACTCGGGGGAACCACCGAGTTATAGGCCCTTGCCAAGCGGGTAATACTGTCCAAAAGGATCAAGACATCCAGTTTGTGCTCTACCAGTCTCTTGGCCTTCTCAATGACCATCTCCGCGACCTGGACGTGGCGGTGAGGGGGTTCGTCAAAAGTGGAACTGATCACTTCGGCGTCCACGGATCGAGCCATATCGGTGACCTCTTCAGGCCGTTCATCAATGAGAAGGACAATCTTGTGGATCTCTTTATCGTTGGCCGAAACGGCATTGGCGACATTTTGAAGGAGCATGGTCTTCCCCGTCCTCGGCGGAGCGACAATCAGACCCCGCTGCCCTTTTCCGATCGGCGTCATCAGATCCATGATTCTCGTGGAATAGTTGTCGGAAGAAACCTCCAAAGGGATCCTCTTATCGGGGTAGAGCGGGGTAAGGTTGTCAAACAGGATCTTTTCTCTGGATATCTCCGGGTCCTGATGATTCACCTTTTCCACTTTTAGGAGGGCAAAATACCGCTCCGATTCCTTGGGCGGCCGTATCTGGCCGGAGACCGTATCCCCCTTTCTCAGGTTAAACCGGCGGATCTGGGAGGGAGAGATATAGATATCGTCAGGACCGGGAAGGTAGTTGGCGTCCGGGGCCCGCAGGAACCCGAAACCATCTGGAAGAATTTCCAGGACCCCTTCACCATATATCAATCCGTTTCGGGCGGAATGGGCCTGCAGCAGGGCAAACGTGAGATCCTGCTTCCGCATCCCGGAGGCCCCCTCAATATTAAACTCTTTTGCCATTTCAGTCAGCTGGCTGATCTTCATTTCTTTAAGTTCAACAAGATTCATCTGTTCTCTCCATTGTCACAGCCTCGTTAATGAGGTGGTTAAAAAGTTGCGTGATTGTGAGGTCAAGCAGTCAAGGCACTGTCCTTGTCTGTTCTTTCGTTGGTTCCTCAGTACATTCGAATTCAGGTCGAGCAAGAACCTTTGCCCGGCCGGATCGATACAGATGACCCCTTCCAAAGAAGGTTCGGCCGCTCAACCATATGATGATTTCTATAGAGCATTCAGGAGGTATGTAATCCGATTGAATTTTACCATATTTCCGTCGCCCGGGTGTCTGACGCTCGACCGGAAAGCGTATGAAGTCCGACGCAGGTCGACTGTAATGAATATAATTTTGAAAGACACGAAAGCCCTCTTGCGGACAGGAGGCCGTGTATGAAAAAACCCTTTTGTGTGAGTTAATGAAAGTTACTCAGCAGAGTTGTTATGAAGTCTACACAGATATCCGGTCTGTACCGAATCCTCCGAAAGGCAGGAAAGATTTAAGATGCACATCATTATAGACGCGATATCTCCAATGTCAAGGCTTTTCAGAACAGGATTCCGAGTTATGGTTGCAATTCCAGCGATTTCAGACAGTCCAACGCATGTTTCATGTCATATGGCAGGGCCGATTCGAATTCCATATAGTCCTGGGTCACCGGATGGAGGAACCCCAAACGGCTCGCGTGCAGCATCTGTCTGCCAAAATCGGGCAGGAGCTCCGCTTTGCCTGTGGAGGGCTTTCTCCGGCGATCTCGCCGGTATCCATAGACCGGATCTCCAGCAACGGGATGGCCGATGTGGGAGAGGTGCACGCGAATCTGGTGGGTGCGCCCGGTCTTAATGGAAACGGACAGGAGAGAAAAGCCGCTTTGGAACTCCATCAGGTTCCGCCACAGGGACAGCGCGTGCCTGCCGGATTCTACCACCGCCATCTCTTTTCGTCGGACAGGATGTCGGGCGATGGGGAGGGCGATTTCCCCCTTTTCTCCGCTCAGGTGTCCATGCACGAGCGCGAGATATTCTTTTTGCACCCGGCCGCCCTTGAATTGTCCCGATAAAGCGGCGTGGGCAAGGTCGTTTTTTGCCGCCACCATAAGTCCGGACGTATTCTTGTCCAGGCGGTGCACAATTCCAGGCCTCAGTGTACCCCCGATACCGGAGAGATCTTTGCAGTGTTTGAGAAGCCCATGGACCAGTGTCTTGGTTGAATGCCCGGGGCCGGGGTGAACCACCACCCCTGCAGGCTTTGACAGAACAATCAAGGCCTCATCTTCGAAAACAACCTGAAATTCGACATCATCGGGCGTGAGAATCATTTCTGACGGAGGGGGAATGGCAAGAAGAACCTGATCCCCCGCCTTCAGTTTATGGCTCGCCTTGGAAGCACAGCCGTTTACCCTGGCGTGACCCTCCTTGATGAGCGACTGTATCCTTGACCGAGACAGACCGATTGAATTGTTGCAGAGAAAAACATCCAACCGGGTACCCTGTTCGTTCTCAGGTATTTCACAGAAAAATATCCTGTCGGGATTCCGTGACATTCATAAACATGCTGACGGGTGCTGAGATCATTTCATTGAGGTGCCGAGGACAGGGACGATACCAATTATGTGGATCAGGAAAACATTCCATCGAGGTCTTTCTCCACCTGCGATTCGCCGATCTGTTTTGCAAGGGATATTTCCTTGATCAGCAGGCTTCGGGCGGTTTCCAACATCTTTCTTTCACCGAAAGAAAGCTCCTTTTCCACCCTCAGCATCAACAGATCGCGATACACCTCGGCAACCTCAAACACGGAGCCGGTTTTAATCTTGTCCATGTACTCTCTGTAACGCCGGTTCCAGGTCTGATTGTCAAGGGCAACGTCCCTTTTTTCCAGAATGGAGTAGAGCCTCGGAAGCTCTGTCTCATTGATAATCTCCCTCAGCCCCACATTATTCACGTTGCTGGTGGGAATCATGATAATCATATTGTTATCGAGAATTCGCATGACATAAAAATCCTGTTCACAACCGGAGATTTCCTGGTTTTCAATCCTCTCGATGATGCCGACGCCATGCGCAGGATATACGGCCAAATCACCCACACTGAACATTTAGACCTCCTTAACTCAAATCGTGAGGCATCAGGGAACGCGGAAGCATATCAATCCCTCAATTCCTCAGGACGGCCGCTCTAAATCAGCGGCCATTTCAGTCACGGTTCCGCAGGCACGGAATCAGGCCTCACAGCCGCAGGCCCGGTGGCAAAAGGGTTCCTCCTTCTGCCATGGGCCTTACAGGCTGTGAAACATATGAACATACACCAATTTTTCTTTACTCAAACACCTTCAGGAACAACCCGACCACCGGAAGAATGGGGGCAAGGACCAGGGCCACCACGGACATTAGTTTGATCAGGATGTTCATGGCAGGACCCGAGGTGTCTTTGAACGGATCGCCCACGGTGTCGCCTACCACGGCGGCCTTATGGTTGTTGGAACCTTTTCCGCCCAGGTTCCCAGCCTCGATCCATTTCTTGGCATTATCCCAGGCGCCGCCGGCGTTGGCCATGTACAGGGCCAGGAATGCGCCCATGACCGTGGCGCCAAGGAGCATCCCGCCCAGCGTCTTGGTTCCAAGCAGGAAGCCCACGGCCACAGGCGAGAGGACCGCAATGAGGCCCGGGGCCACCATCTCTTTCAAGGAAGACGCTGTGGCGATGGAAACACACCTGGCCGGGTCGGGCTTGGCGCCCTCTTTGCCTTCCAGAAGGCCCGGAATTTCTCGAAACTGCCGACGGATCTCCTCCACGATGGCAAAGGCGGCCTTGCCCACCGACGTCATGGTGAGGGCCGCGCAGGTCATGGGAACCATCGCGCCGAGAAGGACGCCGATGACCACCATCGGGTCGTCGAGGCGGATCATGTCAAGGCCTGCCGCCTGAATATAGGCCACGAACAGGGCCAGGGCCGTCAAGGCCGCAGATCCGATGGCAAACCCCTTGCCGATGGCCGCGGTGGTGTTGCCCAGGGCATCCAGGCTATCGGTAATCTTACGTGTCTCGGGTCCCAAACCGGACATCTCGGAAATCCCGCCGGCATTGTCGGCGATGGGTCCATACGCATCCACCGTCATGGTCGCCCCCACCGTGGCCAGCATGCCCACCGCGGAAAGACCGATTCCGTAGATCCCGGCTGTGGTGTAGCCGACAAACGTGGCGATACAGATACCCATGATCGGAAGCCATGTGGACTGCATGCCCACGGCCAGACCGGCAATAAGGAGCGTGGCAGCACCGGTCTCGGACTGTTTGGCGATATACTTGACAGGCGGTCCTGATGTGTAATATTCGGCCAAAAGACCGATGGCGATGCCGCACAGGAGCCCGGAAAAAATCGCCCAGAATGCCCCCATCGGCATGCCGATGGACTTGGTGACGATATAGGTAAGGATAATGAAAATAATGGCCGCCACAAAGGTGGTATATCTCAACGCCCCGGCAGGATTCCCTTTCTGGAAAATCTTGATGGAAAATACGCCGAAAAAGGAACTGATCAGGCCTGCCATGACCACCAGGATGGGCATGGACATGTATTTCAATTTGATGGCAACGGGATCGAGGTCTTTGAGAACCGGAAACTGTGCCAGGAAGTCGGGGGTAATGGCCATGGTCGCACCGATGGCAATGGTGGCGATCACGGAACCGACAAACGACTCGAAGATATCCGCCCCCATACCGGCGATATCTCCTACGTTGTCTCCCACGTTGTCAGCGATGACGCCCGGGTTCCTGGGGTCATCTTCGGGAATGCCCGCTTCCACCTTGCCCACCAGGTCGGCACCCACGTCCGCGGCCTTGGTGTAGATCCCGCCGCCCACACGGGCAAAGAGGGCGATGGAACTGGCCCCCATGGCAAAGCCGTTGATGTACTGGGCCGTGTCCGGAGAACCGCCATAGATCCAGAACCAGAAGCCCAGGCCCAGCATTCCAAGCCCTGCTACGGCCAGACCCATGACCGATCCGGAAAAGTACGACACATTCAGGGCCTTTGCCTGGCCATGCTTATTGGCTGCCTCGGCGGTCCTGGAATTGCCCCTTGTGGCCGCGGTCATCCCTGAATAGCCTGCGGCAATGGAGCATGCAGTTCCGGTCAAGAAGGCAATCGCGGTTTTCCATGAAATCCCCCAGCCCAGAAGGACAAACACAATGGCAATAAAAACAACAAGCACGGAATACTCTTTTTTCAAAAAGGCCATCGCGCCTGTATGAATGGCAGACTCCAGTTCCTGCATCAGTTGATTGCCATTAGGCTGCTTTTTTACATAGCCGTAGATGAGCCACGCAATAATCAGGCTCAGTATCCCCAAGAAGGGGGCATAAATGGTTAATCCCTGCATCAGTTTTTTCCTCCTTAGTTTACTAAATTCAGGCGATTGATATGATTCATCGCCGATTCAACCCCTTCCAAAACAAATCGTTCGCATGCGTTCACAGCCGCCCGGATCGCTTCTTGGGCAAGCTGCCTTTCATCGGCATAAAAGGGAGCCAGGACAAAATTTTCCACGGCCTCGCTATACCGTGGACGGCCTATTCCGACTTTAACCCGGCAAAAATCCGTGCTCCCCAGATGTCGGATGATGGATGATACACCTTTGTGCCCTCCGGCCCCGCCGTTCTTGGCGACCTTTATCCTTCCCAGGGGGAGGTCCAGATCGTCATGAACCACCAAAATCCTGTTGGTCTCCAGGGCATAATAGCTGGCACAGGCCCTGACCGATTCACCGCTCAAGTTCATAAAGGTCAGGGGGCAAAGAAATATAATCCTATTTCCCCGGAATTCCGCCCGGATGGTCTTTGCACGGAAGCGGCGGCTGCTTAAGGACAGCCCCAGATCCTTGCACCACAGGTCAATAACCTTAAACCCTGTATTATGTCTCGATGTTTCATATCCCGGTCCGGGATTGCCGAGGCCCACAATCAAGTGCAAATTGCCTGTTACTGTTCACCCCCTTCCTATTCTTCCTTAGTTCCTTCAGCAGTTTCCTCTTCTGAGACTGCCGTTTCTTCCTCGATTCCCTCTTCAGCGATTCCCTCTAATCCTCCCACAGGTGCGGAGACCACGGCTACCGTAAGATCCCCTTCTTCCACGCTGGTGATCCCTTCCGGAAGCGCGATGTCTCGGATATGAACCGAATCTCCCATCTCCAATCCAGCCACATCGATCTCCAGAGAATCTATTAACCTATCAGGAAGACAGGACACGGTAAGTTCTCTCCGCACAATCTGGAGAAATCCGCCATCTGTCACGCCTATCGGCGTGTTTACCAGGCGGATGGGGATATCCACCGTGATCTCCTTATCCATGGAGATTTCATAGAAGTCGGCATGAAGATAATTATTCTTGACAGGATCCATCATGAGGTCCTTCACCATCGCCTTCCGGGTCTCTTCCCCGTGGCGAGAGGTGATTTTAAGATCCAGAATGGTATTCTCGAATCCGGACAATTTGGTGATCCGCTCGAATTCGTGGTAATTGACGGCCAGCATCATCGGATCGGTGTTCGGGCCGTAGAATATCGCCGGCAGCTGATTATTTTTCCTGAATTTTCTGGCTGCGCCCTTTCCCTTTTGGTCTCTTTCCTGGGCGGCAAGTGTTAACTGATGCATGGGATCCTCCCCTATTAATAAAATTTTTCACAAGCGAAAAAATTCCTGAATATCTTCAGGCGTTTTTTTGTAAGCTAGACAAACAACGTGCTGACTGAATGAGAGTTATGACTTCTTTTGATGGTTTCCCCTAACAGTTCTGCAATGGATAAGACAATGATTTTGCGGCAATCCCTGGCCTGCTCATTCAGGGGGATGGTATTGGTAACGACCAGGCTGTCGATCGGCGAGGCATCGATTCTCTCAATGGACGGCCCTGAAAGGACAGGATGGGTGCAGCAGGCATGGATTTTGCGGGCACCCCGGTCCTTCAGCGCGGCGGCGGCCTGCGTGAGTGTCCCTGCGGTATCCACCATATCGTCAAGAATGATGGCGGTCTTCCCCTTCACCTCGCCGATGATGTTCATTGCCTGGGCAATATTCGGGGCTTCTCGTCTCTTGTCTATGATGGCCAAGGATGCATCAAGGCGCTTGGCAAAGGCGCGGGCCCGCTCCACACCGCCGGCATCGGGTGAGATAATGACCAGATCGTCTTGCAGGTTATTTTGGATATACTTCAGCAGGATGGGCGCGGCAAAGATATTATCGACAGGAATGTTGAAGTAGCCTTGAATCTGGCCTGCATGCAGATCCATGGATACCACCCGGTTTGCCCCCGCAGTGGTGATCAGATCGGCAACCAGCTTTGCAGTGATGGGGACCCTCGGTTTGACCTTCCGATCCTGTCGCGCATAACCGTAATAGGGGATAACCGCAGTGACGCGCTCGGCCGAGGCCCGCCTCATGGCATCCATAATAATCAGGAGCTGCATCAGATTGTCATTGACAGGGGTAGAGGTGGACTGGATCACAAAGACATCCCTTCCTCTGATGTTTTCCCCGATTTCCACCTGGATCTCTCCATCGCTGAAGGTCTTGGCCAGGATCTTTCCCGGCCTGATGCCGAGGTAATCGCAGACCTCAAGGGTTAATGCAGGATTTGAGGTGCCACCAAACAGTTTTATTTCCTGATCCAAATTGCGTCCTCTTCATCAATTCCCATTTGGCTGGGGTGGGAGGATTCGAACCTCCGAATGCGGGCTCCAAAGGCCCGTGTCTTACCACTTGACGACACCCCAGTAGCACAGTCAGATGTTGGAAACCGGAGATCCGGTAAGACCTTTCACCAAAAACATTTCTCCAAGATTGCTGCCCGCCAAGGCCTCTTTTGCCTGAAAGGCCCGGTCTTTTGACTGGAAAATCCCAAAGACGCTTGGACCGCTGCCCGACATCAGCGCCCCATCCGCTCCCGCCTCTGTCAACACACCTTTTATGCGTTCGATGATGGGAAACCGGGCGGCTGTAATTCGCTCCAAGTCATTTTCCAACACTTGACCAATAAAGAGCGGTCTTTTATTTAAATATTTTACAATATCTTTATACGCCTCATTTGTCAACTTTAATTCACTCGAGGCCGGAGATAGGTTGAGACAGCCGTAGACCCAGGAGGTAGACACCTGGATAGGCGGCATAATAATTATATACCAAAGGGCCGGCCAGTTTAGAATGGGTTCCAGGATCTCTCCCACCCCCCTGGCAATGCAGGGCGCCTCTTCCAGGAAAAAGGGGACATCTGCGCCCAGCATCAGGGCCAGCTCCGCCAATTCTTCCGGTGCCAGCGGATACCCATAATTCCGGTTCAGCACCTTGAGCACACAGGCTGCATCGCTGCTGCCGCCGCCTAAGCCGGCGGCAACAGGTATGTTTTTAGTAAGCCTTATCAAGATCCCATGGTCTATGCCTGTTTTGCCAAAAAAGGCCCTGGCCGCTCTACAGACAAGATTTTCCTCGTCCGAAGGCGTAAGAAAGCCTCGACAGGATATGTGAATTTTCTTGTCAGAGGTGAGCCGTAGGTCAAGCCGGTCATACAACCCGACAGGCACCATGATAGAAACCAGCTCATGATACCCGTCCGGTCTGCGTCCCGTGACTTTTAGTCGTACATTCAGCTTGGCAGGGGCGAAATGGGTGGACGATCGTTCATTGATCATTGGGGAGTGATCATTAACTGACGGTCGTCTGGATGAAACGCCTGTGTCCATATCGCATAAAGGGAATGAAACAGCCCCGCCTCAGGTGGCAAGAGGCCGGGCCAACAGCTGCCTGCCGTGTCAGTCTTCCATCTTCACTGTCACATACAGGGTGGCGTCGCCGCGTTTTATCAAAAAGAGGAGGGTGTCGCCTTCTTTATACTGTTTTATCCTCTTCAGAAAGTCAGCGGGATCTTTCATGGGACGCTGATCCAATTCGAGAATAATATCTCCCGGTCTGAGGCCGGCTTCTGCTGCAGGCGAACTGCCGTCCACCTGAATAATGACGAGCCCCTCGGTTTCAGGCAGGCCCAGATCCTTTGCCAACCGGGGCGTGAGTGCCTCCACCTTTATGCCCAGCCGCTTTTCAGCGCCGCCCCTCTCCTCGGCAATGTCCTTTTTTTCCTCCTTTAACTCTCCTACCTTAACATCCAATATCTTTTCCCGACCCTTTCGAATGACCTTTACGGACACGGTCTTCCCTATGGGCGTGGATGCGACGATATAGGGGAGATCTTTCATTTCATGGATATCCTTTCCATCAAAGGAAACAATGACATCCCCGCGCTGAATCCCGGCCTTTTCTGCGGGCCCTCCGGAGGATACGTCTGCCACCAGGGCCCCTTCTTCGTCTTCCAATCCAAGTTTCTCTTTCAGCTCAGGGGTAATTTTCTGGATCATGACGCCTAACCAGCCCCTGACCACCTTCCCTTTCTTGAGCTGCTCCAGGATCTCCTTGGCCATGTTGATGGGGATGGCGAACCCGATACCGATACTTCCTCCGGTCTGGGAAAAAATCACCGTGTTGATCCCAATCACCTGCCCATCGGTATTCAAGAGGGGTCCTCCGCTGTTTCCCGGGTTGATGGAGGCATCGGTCTGGATGAAATTTTCGTAAGGTCCGGCCCCGATATGTCTGTATTTGGCGCTGACAATCCCGGCGGTCACCGTGTTGTCGAGGCCAAAAGGGTTTCCCATGGCCACGACCCAGTCTCCCACCTCAAGCCTGTCCGAGTCGCCCATCGGGAGCGGACTCAGCTGCTCATCGCTTTCTATCCGGATAAGCGCCAGATCGGTCTTGGGATCACGGCCTATGGTCTTTGCCAGAAAGCTCTTTCCATCCGCCAGCTTGACCGTAATCTCATCGGCTTTCTCCACCACATGGTTATTGGTCAGGATAAACCCGTCTTTGTCAATGATAAAGCCGGATCCAAGATTCTTCTGCTTAAAGTCCTTGGGCATCTGATCACCAAAGAAGCGGTCAAAAAAGTCCTTTAACGGGTCGTCGGGTCCGGACGGACCACCGAAAGAAAAGGGATGGCCCAACCCTCCGGAAATGGTCTTGACGGTGCTGATGTTCACCACAGACGCCTTTGCCTTTTTGACCAGGCCGGAAAACGAGCCGGGGGCGGCGGGAAGGAGGCCGGTTGGCTGGGCCCATGACGGTGAGGCCGAAATGATCAAGGCCGCCGCGATCAGCCCTATCGTCATCACCCCCAAAAAGCACCGCATCGGCCGCAGACTCATACGATCAGCCCCTGTTAAAAAAACTTTCATTAAAAGCATACCCACATTTTCCTTTGTATTTAGATGGAAGATACCCAGAGTGAGCGTTTGGAACAGTTATCGATTTCCTCTCCGCCCTCCTCCCTATTTCGCCTTCACATAGCGCAACCGGAGTTCTGTCAGGATATTTTCGATGAGCTGTTTCTCTTCTTTTTTCAGGTTTCCCTCGGTTTTTTCGTTCAGCATCCCGATGGTATCGATCACATGCTTGGCCAGTGCCAGGTCCTTTGTTTTTTCGCCGGTGCTGGGATCGGGGATCTCACCTAAATGGAGAAAGGCCGTGGAACTGAGGCTGAGGATAAGGGATGAAAAGTTGACCTCGGGCAAGGGGGATGATGCCGTCTCTTTTGGGGGGGGCTTCTTTTCAGGTGCCCTTTTCACCGGTTCCTTTTCGAGTTCGGAATCGTCCTTTTTAAGTTCCCCCTGCTCATCAAATGATCGTCTGTCCTTGATGACAAACCCCTTTTCTTCTTCTTCTGCCATGATCCTGACTCCTGAATACGAGATATTATAAGTTGAGGAATTGCGAATTAAGCCCGCCCTCAGGTGGGAGAAAGAGACCCCCTCGCGCTCACCGGCAAGGCACCAGCTTCTCCGCATGGTGCAGAGAAGTTACAACCAAAGATTCTAACGCGGATACCCGCAACCAATCCCGCCAGGCGGGACTCACACAAAGACACAAAGCACACAAAGGCTTTTTTTTGAAAATAAACGGGAACATGCCCTTTTCTCTGTGTTCTTTGCCTGCCTCGTGAAACCTTTTCTGTGTTGTTTCACTCGGGGTGGCTCCGTGTGAGTCCATAAAATAAGGCGTACTGAGATACAAACAGATTTTCTTGTTTTTTGTTACAGGGTTATTGGAAATAAGGTGCTAATTTCCCCAATCCATCTACAATTCAATCCGCTGCGCAGAAAATACATTTTTAAAAGAACGGATCTCTTTGAGGATCTCATCTCCGACAACTGTACCGGTGGTTATGAGGATCACGTTCTGCTTCTTCTCTTTTTCCTCTCCCACCTGCATCCGACCGATGTTGATTTGATGCCTGGCGAGGGCCGAGGTGATCTCGCCGATGACGCCCGGGGTGTTTTCATTGCGGATCAGGAGGATGTGACCCTCGGGAATCGCCTCAAGGTAGAAGTTGTTAATTCGCAGAATCCTGGGCAGATTCTTGCCGAAGATGGTGCCGGATACGATGTTTTGTCCTTCCAGACTCTTGGCGGAGACCTTCACGAGACTGGCAAAATCATCCGATGTGGTGCTCTTTGACTCCACCACCTCAATGCCTCGATCCGCTGCAATATAGGGGGCATTCACAAAATTCACATCATGCTTGAGAATCGGCGTCAGCATCCCTTTGAGCAGGGCCGTGGTCAGCGGGGTGACATCGTACTCGGTAATGGCCCCTCTGTAATGAACTTCCACTTTAACCAGCGCGCTCTCGGTCAACTGGGCCTGCAGTGATCCCATCCTCTCGAGGAGGATTACAAAGGGTCTCAAAATCGTCATGAGTTCTTCACTGATACTGGGCACATTGACGGCGTTCTTTACGGTTCCATGAAGAAGATAGGCGACGATCTGTTCGGCCACATCTTTGGCCACGTTATCCTGGGCCTCTATGGTGGATGCGCCCAGGTGAGGGGTACAGATAAAATTAGAGAGTTCCATGAGACGGGTCTGCCCGGGCGGTTCGGTCTCAAATACGTCAAAAGCCGCGCCTCCCAGATGCCCCGATTTCAACGCTTCATACGCATCTTCCTCATTGACGATCCCCCCCCTGGCGCAGTTGACGATCATGGCGCCCTTTTTCATCTTGGAGATGAGTTCCCGATTGAACATATTTTTGGTCTCTTCTGTCTTGGGGGTATGGACGGTAATGTAATCCGCGCGATCCAGGAGGGCGTCAAGGGAAACCGGTTCAAAATCGAGCTTTTCAATTCGGTCCGGCTTGATGTAGGGATCATAGACAATCACCTTCATCTTCATCCCCTTGGCCCTGTCGGCCACGATCCGACCGATATGTCCCAGGCCGATAAGTCCCAGGGTCTTGTTGTAAAGCTCACGGCCTTTGAACTTCTTCTTTTCCCATTTTCCGTCCTTGAGCGAGGCCGTTGCCTGGGGAATGTTCCGTGAAAGGGCCATAATCATGGCCATGGTATGTTCGGCCGTGGTGATGGTATTCCCTTCAGGGGTGTTCATGACCACAATCCCACGCTGGCTGGCTGCGGGGATGTCGACATTATCCAGACCGATCCCGGCGCGCCCGATGACCTTCAGTCGGTCGGCCGCCTCGAGAATATCGGCGGTCACCCGGGTGGCGCTACGTATCACCAGACCGTCATAACCGCCGATAATTTCCTTCAGTTCATCCGGTGTGAGGCCGGTGTTAACGTCCACATCGATTCCAGGCGTTTCCTGGAAGATCTCCACACCCACTTCAGATAGAGGATCACTTACGAGAACTTTCATAACGACTCTCCTGGTCCGTACACATCGGAAACACCAAAATAACCCCGAGCCAATCGCCATCCCACCTGCAAACAGGAAACAATGCCCTCAAGCAGGCCTTATCACCGAAGATCTTTTGATCTTCCTGCAAGAATTTTTCTGGGTTCCCGAACAAAATGTTGAGGGAAATCTATCAGCCCCCTAAACCAAAGGGACTTCTCAATAAAGTATGGACATTATCAAGAAGGGCACCAAAATGTCAAGATCAGTTTTAGGCGATGGATTTTTCCCCGGTTTTTTTGAGGATTGGACGCCCCCCATGGCCAAGGACACATCACAGGGGCCTTGATTGCCGGCAGGGGCAACATTGCCACCCCCTTTACCCCTATCGGTTCCCAAATAGTTGTTGAATCGCTATTCCCGCCGGATTATAGTGGGTTACCATCCCTGTTCAAGGAGACAAGGAAGGAATAAATGCCCTTCTTCACTGTCAAACCCCTGAAACCTTCAGGTGAAGGGTGTACGGTGTCGGCATCCCCATTCATTCTCCCGTCTTCCCATAGGATGGAAATCGACTTGAAATAATTTTTTGTGGGATTAGAATATTAGCCACATAAACAGTAACGGAGGTGACGGCCATGGCTGAAGAAATCATCGAAAAAATCGAACTCATGCTGGAACAACTGGATGCGCTAAGAGGTCATCTTTGACCTGGACAGCCATCAGCAGGAACTGGATAAGATTGAAAAATTGATGGCAACTCCCGGTTTCTGGCAGAAGGACCAGGAAGCGGTCTCCCGACTGAGCCAGGAGAGGGCCTGGATGAGGGAACAGATTGACGCCTGGCAACACCTCTACAAGGAGACAGAAGACACAAAGATCCTCGCCGAAATGGCCCATGAAGAAAATGACGAAACCGTCCTCAAAGAGGTGCGTCATGATGTGGACCGTCTCTGGAAAGAGATACAGGGGATGGAATTAACGTCCCTCCTCGGAGATCCGGATGACAAGCGGAACGCCATTGTGGCCATCAATGCAGGGGCCGGAGGGACTGAGGCCCAAGACTGGGTGGAAATGCTTTTCAGAATGTACACCCGCTGGGGCGAGGAAAAGGGGCTGGACGTCCAGGTCATCGACTACCTCCCGGGGGATGAGGCCGGAATAAAAAACGTCACTTTCACTGTCATCGGGCCGTATGCATATGGATATCTCAAGTCCGAGCACGGCATCCACCGCATGGTAAGGATTTCCCCGTTTGACGCCACAGGAAGGAGGCACACCACCTTTGCATCCGTCTCGGTCCTCCCTGAAGTGGACACCGACATCATGATCGAGATCGATGAAAATGACCTTCGCATCGATACCTTCCGGGCCAGTGGGCCGGGTGGACAACACGTGAACAAGACCAGCTCAGCCATAAGAATTACCCATCTTCCCACGGGAATCGTGGTCCAGTGCCAGAATGAAAAATCCCAGCACCGCAACAAGGACATGGCCATGAAGGTGCTGCGGGCAAAGCTCTATGATATTGAAAAAGACAAAATGGATCAGAAGAAGCAGGAGATGCACCAGAACCAGAAAGAGATCGCATGGGGGAGCCAGATCCGATCATATGTATTCAATCCCTACCAGATGGTGAAGGACCATCGGACAAATTTGGAGGAGGGAAACGTGGACAGGGTCATGGATGGTGGCATCGACACATTTATCGATGCATTTTTGAGAATGAAATAGGGGGATTAACCTCCCAGATAGGCCTGATCGATGCTCTCGATATAACTCCTGATCCCCCCGGAAATGCCGTTGGTAATACTCTCCTGATATCTTTTGTCGACCAGCCGCTCCCTTTCCCTGCGATTGCTGAGAAAGCCTACCTCCACGAGAACGGCAGGCATTTCGGCGCCGATCAGGACATAGAAGGGGGCCTGCTTGACCCCCAGGCTCCTGATGTCTGCATACGCCGTCTTTATGCCCCCCACCATCCCGTTTTGCACATTATGGGCCAATCGGCTCGACTCATTGATCTTGGTATTCAGCATGAGGTCGTTTAGGATGGTCTGGAGGTCGCTGATGCTCTTTTCGGATGTGGCGTTTTCCCGCGCCGCCACCAATACCGCACTCTGATCCGTGGCCATGTTGAGAAAATAGGTCTCCAATCCGTGGATGCGGTGGTCCTTGTGGGCGTTGACATGGAGTGAAATAAAGAGGTCCGCCTTCTTCATGTTGGCGATGGCGGTCCGCTGCTCTAAAGATAGAAAGGTGTCTTCATCCCTGGTAAGGAAAACCTCACACCCGATTTTTTCCCTCAATTTGAGGGCCAGGAGCCGGGCAATCGCCAGAGTAATATCCTTTTCATAACGGCCCCCGATCCGACAACCGGGATCTTTTCCGCCATGTCCCGGATCGATGACGATCCTCTTTACAGTCAAACCGAGCTGCCTGGCCAGAGAGACCATCGGCTCAGGCGACGCCGCCTTTCGGATGTCTTTCCTGTGGTCCCGCCTGCTGGTTACGATCTCGGAGCGCGTCTCTCTGTCTGTCTCCTTGGGACCTTGCACATCCACCACAATCCTGAAGGGATCGTAGAGGTGGAAGACCTTGTATCCGCCTATCCTTTCGATATCCAAAACCACGCGCACGGTATTCAACGTATATTGGCCTGCCCTGGCCCTTTGGAGCAGATCGCTCTTGATCGCGACGGCGCTTTCAATCCCCTTGGGAATACGTGCATTCTCGAGATCCATATAGATCCTGCGGGGCTTATGGTGATCCGGGTCCGCCTTCAGCAGGTGGTGATCATAGGTGACGGGGCCCTCAAGATCAATCACCACCCGTGTGTAATTGGGGGCCGACCAGTGACGAATATGCTTTACCTTAACGCGGTTGGACTTGGACCGGGACACTTCAGCCCCCCCGGTCTGGGTGTCCTTGGTGCTGAGGGTCTCAGCCAGTTTATTGAGCATCTGTCTGGCCTTGGGTTGCATATTCCCGGAGGGAAAGTTGACGTCGACCTTCAGGAATTCCACATAGGCCTGGGTCGGATCTTTCTTGAGATCCCAAAAAATCTCACCGATCCTGTACTGGGCATTATCAGCCAGGTCATGGTCCTCATATGTGGCTGTCAACGTTCTGTAAAGGGCGATCGCCGCATCCAAATCATTGGCGAGGCCGGAGTATCTGTAAAGGCCGGCATAAAGCTCGGCTGAACCATAAAAGGCCCACACGGCCTGATTGCTCCCAGGGTATGTTGTATAGACCTTTTTGTAGCGTTCTATGCATTTGAGCCACTGATGACGGTACTTCTTCTTCTCCGAAGAATCATCCAGGGCCTTTCTGCACTGAACGGCGGACTCGAGCAGGATCTCCGGCCCCGCCTTGCTCTTGCAGAAGGCTGACGGAGACGCGACCAAAATGCCCCCCAAGAAGAGAACCATCCAGATGTAATGAGTCCTGTTTTTCATGCCCCAACGATCTTTGTTGACCCTAAACCCCTGAACCTTCATTCCCGCTGTTGAGGTGGGGAACCTTTGAACATGTCAACAGCACCGGTCGCCCTATATCACCTTTTTGCATTTTCATCACTTAAGGCGTTTCCGTCAACCCGAATCGCCTTGCAGCAATCCTCATTATGAGGCAGAACCCGCGTCAACTTCTGTGTGAGTGGCATCTTGCCACGACGTTTTGCGGCTTGTCGCAGATCCCGTCTTTAGCGGGGGAAGGTACTCCCACATGGCTGTTTTCCCGAAATGAGAATTGCTGGCCTCGTAACTTCTGTTACATCAGCCCTGAATCCAGCCGCTTCTTCAGATCGTTGAGCGTCACCAGGGCGTCCACCGGAGTCATGGTGTTCAGATCGAGACCCTTTATCCATTCTCTCATTTCCCGATCCCCGGACCCGAAAAGGGCCAACTGCACCATGTCCCCTTCCCCTGATTCCGAGGCCCCATGACGGGCCAGACGCGGCCTGCCGGTTTCATCGGCCTCGGACTTCTCCAGGTTATTTAAAATCTCCTTGGCCCGCCGGATAACGGTTGCCGGGATTCCCGCAATCTGGGCAACCTGGATTCCGTAACTCCGGCTGGTCCCCCCGGGGACCAGCTTTCTCAGGAAGATAATCTTGTCATTCCATTCCCTGACCGCAATATTGAAATTCTTGACTCTCTGTTTGGTGGCCACCAGCTCGGTCAGTTCGTGATAATGGGTGGCGAAAAGCGTCCGCACGCCCTTCCCCTCCTTATCGTGAAGGGCTTCTGCAATTGCCCACGCAATACTCAGGCCGTCATAGGTGCTGGTTCCTCGTCCGATCTCATCCAGGATGATCAGGCTTCTGGGGGTCATATGTCTCAGGATGTTGGCGGTTTCATTCATCTCTACCATGAAGGTGCTCTGTCCTTTTGCCAGATCGTCTGATGCGCCCACCCTGGTAAAAATGCGGTCAACCAGTCCGATGACCGCCCTTGACGCGGGCACGAACCCCCCCATCTGGGCCATCAGCACGGTCAATGCCGTCTGCCGCAGGATAGTGGATTTGCCTGCCATATTCGGACCGGTGATGATCATCACCTGCTGTTTTTCAGAATCCAAATGGATATCATTGGGGACGAACTCCTCCTCTCTGACGCTCAATTCGATGACGGGGTGTCTTCCCTGAAGAATATCGAGCACGGTGCCGTCGTTTACTTCCGGACAGGTATAATCGTTGTTCTCCGCGGCCTCTGCGAGTCCGGCAATCACATCCACCTGTGAGATACGCGCCGCCGTCTCTCTCACCCGTTGATTCTCGAGCGCAATTTTTTCCCGGATGCCTTCAAAGATCCCGGCTTCCAGTTCGACTCTCTTTTCTTCGGCACCCAATACCTCCCCTTCCTTGACCTTCAACGCCTCCGTAATATAGCGTTCGCCATTGGCCAGAGTCTGCTTCCGGATATAGTCGCTGGGTACGAGATGGAGATTGGCCCTGGTGACCTCGATATAATACCCGAAAACCTTATTGAAGCCGACCTTGAGGCTCGATATTCCGGTCTTTTCCTGCTCTAAACGGGCGAATCTGGCGATCCAGCGCTTTCCATCCCGGCCTAAAGAGATCAATCTGTCCAGTGTGTCGTCATACCCCTCTTTAATGAGCCCGCCTTCCTTCAGAGAGACCGGCGGGTCTTCATGGATCGACACTTCGATCAGCTGTGCGATATCCCGGAGGGCATCCAGATCCGAGGCAATGGCGGCCAACAGGGTACTGTTGGAATCCTTGAGGGCATCTTTGATGAATGGGAGCCTCAGGAGGGAGGATTTAAGGGCGATAAGATCCCTTGCATTAGCCCGCTTGAGAGCGATCCGACCGTTCAGGCGCGCAATATCATAGATCTGTTTCAGTTCATCCCGTATTTCTCTCCTCAGCAGGGGGGCCTCCTTGAGGCAGGCCACAGCCGCTGATCGCTCCCGGATCTTATCAAGGTTGACAAGCGGATAAGAAATCCAGTTCTTGAGGAGCCTGCTCCCCATCGGGGTGACGGTGTGATCCAGAATGTGGAACAGAGATCCTTTCACCGATTGCCTTCTCATGGTTTTCAGCAGTTCCAGGTGGGCGCATGTGGACTCGTCCAAGATCATATAATCGCCCAGGTGGTAGGTCACGATCTCCCGGATGTGCTCGGGGAATCCTTTTTGGCTGGCCCGCAGATAAGAAACGATGGCCCCGGCTGCGATGATTCCCTGGGGCATATCCCGGCATCCGAATCCGGCCAGGGATCTTACCTGCAATTGCTCCTTCAGAAGGGATGCTGCATCACGGGGATCATAAAAATCCCTTTTCAGCACCTCCAGCCGGTAACCGGAAAGACCCTTCCGGGTCGGTTGTTGGGTGTTTTCAGGGATCAGGACCTCGGCCGGATTGATCCTCGCCAGTTCATCCAAAACCGCCTCAAAAGACCCCATCTGGGTCACCCTGAACTCCCCCGTAGAAAGGTCCGCATGCGCCAGTCCGTAGGCGTCTTCATCTCCCGACACGGCAGCCATGAAGAGCGGGGTTTTTTCATCCAGTTCCTTTTCATCCACGACCGATCCGGGCGTGACCAGCCTCACGACCTCCCGCTGCACAATCCCCTTGGTCGATCCGGGGTCTCCCATCTGTTCACAGATGGCCACCTTCCAGCCGTTGTCCAGCAGTTTTCCGATATAGGTTCGGTGCGCATGGTGGGGAATGCCGCACATGGGCACCTTGTCTCCATTGTAGGTCCCCCGGGAGGTCAGGGTGATGCCCAAGATCTTGGAAGCGATACGCGCATCATCAAAAAACATTTCATAGAAATCACCCATGCGAAAAAATAAAATGGCATCAGGGAATTGATCCTTGATGCCCATGTATTGCCTCAGCATAGGTGTCATTAGGGTCATTTGGAATTGGAAATTGACGATTGCGTATCTTTCATTGACGGTTGCGCTGAAAAATTCAGATCCATACCCCCTTGTCTGATGCCTTTCCTGAGTCGCCCATCCATCGCAGACGTTCCGAAAGCGAAATTAGACGGCTGCTCCCTTGGAATCCATCATGCCGATGGTATCCCATCGGTTGCACTGGGGGCACTTCCACTGAAGTTCGGCAGGTTCGAAGCCGCAGTTTCCGCATTGGAACCTCAGGTAGGGCACGTTGAGATGCACGATGAGGTCACGATATTCGTTGATCACATCTCTTTCCATCCCCTGGTTCAGGAGGATCTCACCCTTGAATCGTCTGGCCTCCCAGAAAGAGGGATCCAGTTCGAGCGCCTTTTGGATTTCCCCCAGTGCACCTTCCGCATCGTTTTCGTTATTCAGGTAGCGGGCCAGGGCCATGTGGGTAAATGCGTCGGCGTTGGACCGTGAGCACTCCTTCAGGAAATTCCCCACCGGCTCCAGATCCCTCATACGGGAGTAGGCCCCTTCGAGCCGGCGATATGCCAGAAATGTGAACTGGGGGGTGATCTCCACGACCTTTTTCCAGGTGGAGATTGCCTTCTTGTACTCCTGTTTGGCAAAATAGAGATCTCCCAGATGAAGATAGGCGTCCACACACCGCCTGTCCGTGGATATGGCTTTGGAAAAGAGAGACTTTGCCCTTCCCGAATCCCCACTCTCCTGGTATTTCTTTCCTGTTTCAACCAGATGGTGCGCCAGGATGTGGTGGTGATCCCCCTTCTCCAATCGCGCAATCTTCTGTCGAGTCTCGTAGGCGTTTTCCCAATCCTTCAATTCTTCGTAGATCTTTTCGATCTCTTTTAAAACCTTTGCATCCGAAGGGTCGTGCCGTGCCACCTCGAGGAAGGTCTTGAGGGCGCGGCTCAGAAATCCCCCTTTCCGGTAGTCTTTGCCCAGATCGAACATGGCCCGGATTTTTATACGCTGATCAATATTGACGGTCTCGTAAAAAGTCAGAACTCAATCAAGCCGCCATTATGAGCATATGCTCATAATGGCGAACGGATAAAGTGTAAGTTTTTTCCTTTCGGTTCCAAGCATCTAAAAAATGCTCTTTGACAACATAAATAACG